>CAZJQX010000063.1:0-13362 GCA_964548305.1 uncultured Lachnospiraceae bacterium | reverse complement strand
GCCGCCGAACGCTCACTGCCGTACTTCGCCGTCACCTCCCGGGACACGGAGATGCACTGCATCAGGTCATCCCGGATCTCCGCCACACAGGGACAGCCGCAGAGCAAGACCGCATTTTCGAAGTGGTGATAGAGACTCCGGTAATCCAGGTTAATGGTGCCAACCACCGCCAGCTCATCATCGCTCACCATCATTTTCGCATGACAGAAGCCCGGCGTATACTCATAAATCCGCACGCCCTCCCGGGCCAGCGCACCGTAATAGGAGCGCGTCATCTGATAAATCAGCTTTTTATCCGGTACCCCCGGGGTAATGATGCGGACGTCCACACCGCGGCGGGCGCAGCTCGTCAGCTCCCGGGTCATGTCATCGGTGATGATGAGGTACGGCGTCATAATGAACACATATCGTCGGGCGTTCCTCAGGAGATTGAGATACACATCCTCCCCCGTGCGCTTCTCATCCAGCGGCGAATCGCCGTAGGGCTGCACAAAGCCCCGGCCCGGCAGCGTCGGAAATGCCTCTGTCGGCAGAAGGTAGGGCCGAATGTCCTCCAGCCCCCTCCGGTTCATGGCATTCCACATTTCGAGAAACAGCACCGTCAGCGTGCGCACGGCACCGCCCTGCAGCATCAGCCCCGTGTCCTTCCAGTAACCCAGCGGGTGGGTAATGTTGAAATACTCATCTGCCAGATTATAGCCCCCGGTAAAGCCCACCCGGCCGTCAATCACCGTCAGCTTCCGATGGTCGCGATTGTTCATAAAGATATTTAAAAAGGGCACCACAGGATTGAACACCCGGCACTGAATGCCGAGCGCCTGCATTTTCCTGAGAAACTGCTGACTCACAAAGCCAAGGGAGCCCACATCATCATAGAACAAGCGCACCTCTACCCCGTGGGCGGCCCGCTCCGCCAGAATTTCCGTCAGCTCACCGAAGGCCTCCCGGTCCTCGATGGCGTGATATTCCATGAAAATGAACTTCTCCGCCTTCCGCAGGGCTTCCTTCTGAGCCGCCAGTCCTGCCGAGGCCTCCGAAAAGTAGCGGACCTCCGTATCCTCATAGACCGGAAAGCCCGCCGTGTTCCAGAGGAAGTACGCCTGATTCGCGGCGCCGACATTATCCTCACGCAAATGCCGGAAGGCCGCAGCATCCTGGCGCAGGAAGGGAAAAAGCATCCGGTCGATGTTCTGAAAGCGCTTCCCCATGGTGCGGACAAAGTTGGAGCCGGTGCTCAGGAAATAGAAGGCGAGGCCAAACAGCGGCGCCGCCATGATAAAGACGATCCAGCTGAGCTTAATGGTGGTGTTGCTGTGCTTTCCGAAGAGACGCAGCACCACCACAACCGTCAGGATATGCACCAGCGCGGACAGCACGGCATAGCTTTGATAAAGCCGCAGCAGCGTCACCAGAAGCCAGATCACCTGTAAAATGCAGGCGATGCCGGCAAAAAATACCCGGCCCATGCTGTTTTTCACGTCCTCCCGATAACGCTTTTTCAAGTTCTCACCTCTTTCGCAGCAGCACGTAGCGAGGCACGCCATCCACAAAGTCGGATCTCAGCTCGCCCTGCACCAGCGGACGAAGATAATCAAGACACTCCTCCGTTACACCGTTGCCATCGGAATTGATCCACTCCCGGGGCACACACTTCTCCCGGTTGGCAATTTCCCGGATATCCGCCGGGAGATATTCTACGGCATAGCCCCGGGCACTCTTCACGCGGCGCAGAGAGGACATGCTGCCGTTCTTTCCGGCCAGCGCCAGACTGACCGCCTGACGGCCCAGCTCCTGCGACTCCCGAATGTCCGTCTCCGACAGAAGATGACCGGCACAACGCTGCAGAAGATTCAGCTCGATGGCCCGCACCTTGCAGCCGATGTTCTGCTGCACCGCATGCTCCAGCACCCGGGCCGCGCCGGACGCGATTTTATGCCCAAAGGCATCCAGGCCGCCGGCACCGCCGTAGCCGCTCTTTCCTGCTGTTTCGTTCAAACTGCTGTATTCACAGAGCATGCGGCCGGAGCGGTCGCGAATGCCCTCAGAGACCGCCACCATAACACAGCGGTCCGTTTTCAGCTCCGCCCGGACATCCTCAATAAAGCTTGTGATGTCAAAGGGCACCTCAGTGAGATAAATGAGATAGGGCACCCGGGAATTCCGATCCTTGGCCAGAGCCGCCGCAGCCGTCAGCCAGCCGGCATTACGTCCCATGAGCTCTACAATAATGACATAGGGCGTGTCATAAACCACCAGCTCCCGCTCGAGCTCCGCCATAGAGGCCGCGATATATTTGGCCGCCGAACCGAAGCCGGGACAGTGGTCAATGCCGAAGAGGTCATTATCGATGGTCTTCGGCGCGCCGATCACCTGAATGTCCGTGATCCCCCTGGCACGAATGAACTCCGACAGCTTGTATACCGTATCCATGGAATCATTGCCGCCGATGTATACAAAATACCCGATGTCGTGGGCACGGAAGATCTCGATGAGACGCTCAAATTCCGAGCTGTCCACAGCCGGGTCCTTCAGCTTATACCGGCAGGAGCCAAGTGCCGCCGCCGGTGTGGTGCTGAGACGATCCAGAATGCGCAGCGTCCCTGCCTCCAGCGTTTCCGCATCCTCCGTCTCTCCGAATTCCTCCCGCACCAGAGCCGGCACAATCTCCGTTAAATCCAGAAAACGCTCCTGCAGCACACCCTGTATGCCGAAATCTGCGCCATAGACCCGCTCAATCTCCGGACTCTCAAAGGCACGCTCCAGAATACCTGCCAATGTGGCATTAATTGCCGCTGTGGGGCCGCCGGACTGGGCAACCAAAAGATTTTTCATATTCCTCTCTCCTACTCTTTAATCGAACTTGTAATAAGTAAATGTTCCTTCCGCAAAAACCTGGTCACTGTCTCCCCGGACCTCCACATGCATGACAATCACCTTGCTGCCGTTCCGAATGAGACGGGCATAGCCATAGACATATCGGGTACTTTCGTTGCAGAGAAAGTGAAAGTCGCTGTCCAACGTGGCCAGCTTGCTGGCATAGCGACGCACATTTACACCGCCGACCGTGTCCGCAATGGTATAGAGGTAACCGCCGTGGATCCGGGAGCTTCCGTTAAAGTACTTCGGCAGCACCTCCGCCTTCACATAAAAGTCCTCGCTGTTCCCCATCTTCTCGATCGTCATGCCGCACTCCTGCATGAAGCGATTCGACGAAAAATGCTTTCTGATTTCCTGCTCTGTCATATCGTTCTCTCCTTCTTCATACTGTCGGTATCTTACTATATTATGATGTTTGGGTCAAAAGTTCTTTTGAACCGCAAAGCCACACTGCTTGCTACGTCAAAAAGGGAGCATCAACTTTCATTGACGCTCCCTCTCTTCTTTGTTCTGTTTTCTGCCTTACACTGCCTCAACAGTATCCGCAGTCATCACTCTGGCGCGGATGGAATCTGAGAAGCTGATGCGGGCTTCCTTGCCCACCAGATCCTCGGCCTGCTTCTGCAGATCCTCGTCTCCGTCAACCTCGAACTTATAAACCGTGTCATCGCTCATCTTGAGATATGCCACACCCTGCTCAACCTTCTCCAGAGTACCCTGAAGGTAGAACTGCATAGCCTCATCAGTATCAGCCTTGTCATCTGTCACCACACGATAGCATACCGGATCGCTGTCCAGCTCGCCGATGTAATCGAAGGAGCCAGTTGTGCCCACGGAAAGGCCGGCATCTGTGATATCCACCTCATAAGAAGCACGGCTGAAGGTATAGGTCTCACCGTAGTAATCCTCTGCTGCAGCCTCCTCATCCGCCTCGGAAGCCTCCTCGCGGTCGTCCAGAATCTGCTTCACGGTAATGCTCTTCTCGTCCACAGCAGTGATCTCGCCGTAGAGTTCCGGATCGTAGCTGAAGTCCTCATCCTGATACTCATAAGGAACGGACATCTTCACCTCCAGCGCCTTGGTGCCGTCTGCCGGAAGTCCGGTTTCCTCGTCCGGGTCTCCGTCGAAATACACATCCACCTCGTCACCCTCATGAAGCTCCCAGGCCGGATTCGTTACCGCACCGGAAATGTCGAAGCTGACACTCTGATCCGATGCCGACAGAGTCAGTGTGCTGCCGTCAACGGATTCGATGGTACCATTCGTAAAATTCGTCGTTTCCTCATCCACAGTATCGGCAGCCTCTGCCGCAGCTGTGGTCTCCTCCGTCTTCTTACCGCAGGCACCTGCACTCAATGCCAGAAGCGCCATGCCGGAAGCCAACAGGAACTTTTTGTAATTTTTCATAATTAATTTGTTTCTCCTCTTTTCTGATGCTTTCCTCTGTTTTCCTCAAACAGCTCCCCTATACTATATCGGAACTGTGAAGAATTCGTGTCCGGTCAGAAAAATTCACATCAATCCTCGGAAGAATCGGACTCCGCTACATTTGCCTGCGGATCCGCATTCTGCTTGCTCCAGTCATCGAAGCTGCTGTCGTCTGTACCGGACTTAGGAGATCCGCTGTTTCCGGTGGTCACCTTATCCGTGGACTTCACATTCTTGGCTGCCTTCACACCGCTCACCACGCCGTTCTTCTTGCTTGTCGTAGTCGTCGTGGTCTTGCCGCTGGAGCTGCTGCTTGATGCGCTTGAAGAGCTGCTGCTTGTGGTGGAAACAGTCTTTGTCTGTACCTTTCCGTTCAACACCCATGCACCATTCGCATTTACCGTATAGCCGTCCGGGGTCTTGGTGTTCATCAGTGCCCAACCGTTTGTGTCAAAATAATAGCACTCTGCCACACCGTCGTTGTTGCCGTCCAGCCAAGCCCAGCCGCCCTTCGCATAGGAGGAGCCATCAGCATTGTAGGAATACCACCACTTGGATGCATTGGTACCCGTGCCCTGATTCCAGCCAGCCATTGCCGGAACCGCTGCCGCTGCCATCATGAACACCGCTGCGCCGATTGTACAAAGAGACTTCTTCATTTTATTACCTCATAATTTTAATATTGTCACAACCTTATAATTGCTTAGCACTACATCTCTACAGTGCTAAGCACTGCATTTTGCAGATTTTTCTGATGGTGCTAACAATTATAATATATCCAGTCAGCCGACAAAACGCAAGCCGCGGGGCCTTATAATTTCCCATGCAAAGTGCTTACAGATTACTTAACTTCGACGCTTTCCGCTCATCTGTCGACTTTCGGCTCATAGCTCTCCGGTGTATAGTAAATCACCCGGGTGCCGCCATCCTCAAAGGCAAAGGGGATCTGCAGAAGCCCCTCCATAGCCCGAATCACCGCCGGCTGCTGCTCCGGCCGCACATAGAATACGAGGAAGCCCCCACCGCCGGCGCCGAGAAGCTTGCCGCCCAATGCGCCGGCCTTGATGCCCCGTTCATAAAGGGCATCGATATTCGAGGTGGAAACTGCCTTTCCCGTGCCCCGCTTCAGCTGCCAGGTATGATCCAGGAGACGCCCGAACTCATCCAAATCGCTGTGACTGTTCTCCAGCACCTGCTCCGCCGTATCCACCAGACTCAGCATTTCCTTGAGCCGGTTCAGCTTCTCCTCGCTGCTTTCCGCATTTGCCTTCTGCACATCGGAGGAAAAGCGGGTAAAACCAGTGAAGAACATCAGCAGATTCTGATTCAGCTGCTTCTTCCGCTCCGGACTGATGATCAGCGGCAGCACCTCATAGCCGTTTTCATTGAAATTGATGCGATTGAAGCCGCCGAAGGACGCCGCGATCTGATCCTGCCAGCCGCCGGCTTCCGCACACAACACCCGCTCCAGGTAAATTGCCTCATCCGCCAGCTTCCGCTTGTCCGCATACTTCCCCTTCAGCGCATAGAAAGCATTGAGCATGCCCACCGCAAAGGAGGAGCTGGTGCCGAGACCCGAACGCGCCGGCAGATCCGCCTCGTAGGTGAGCCGCAGCTCATGCATATCCAGAAGCTTCATGGCATTCCGAATCAGCGGATGCTGGATCTCCTCCAGACTGTTCACCCGCTCCGTCTTCGCATAGGACAGCTCCGTGGCATAGTCGAAAAATCGCGGCAGATGACGGACATGAACATAGCAGTACTTATCAAAGGTGGTGGAAATCACCGCCCCGCCATGCTCCCGAAAGAAGCTCTCCATATCTGTTCCGCCCCCGAAAAAGGACATCCGAAAAGGCGTCTTGGTAATGATCATAACTTATAAATCCCTTCTGCCTTCGCCCGTTCCATGCTGCTGGCGATGACCTTATCCATATCATAATACTTGTACTCACCCAGACGGCCGCCGAAGATCACCCTCTTCTGCCCGGCAGCATTGGCCTCCTCTGCCAGAAGCGCGTACTTCTGATAGAGACTCTGGTTCTTCTCGTCGTTCACCGGATAATAAGGCTCCATGCCCTCCTGCCAGTCGGTGGGATACTCCCGGGTGATGACCGTCTTCGGCTGCGTGCCGAACTCGAAATGCTTGTGCTCAATGATGCGGGTATAGGGCGTTTCCCGATCCGTATAGTTCACCACCGCAACGCCCTGGTGATTCTCCTCGTCCAAAAGCTCCGACTCAAAGCGAAGACTCCGGTACTCAAGCTTGCCCAGGCTGTAGTTAAAGTAGGCATCAATCGGGCCTGTATACACAATACAATCTGCCATCGCATCGTACTTCTCCCGATGCTGCAGATAATCCACGCCGGTCTCGATCTCGCAGTCGCCGAAAAGCCGGTTGATCAGCACGTTGTAGCCGCCGATGGGGATGCCCTGGTAGAGATCATTAAAATAATTGTTGTCGTAGGTATAACGCACCGGCAGACGCTTGATGATAAATGCCGGCAGCTCACGGCAGTCACGCCCCCACTGCTTCTCGGTATAGCCTTTTACCAGTTTCTGGTAAATATCGGTGCCCACCAGGCTAATGGCCTGCTCCTCCAGATTCTGCGGCTCACCCTGCACTGCCGTCCGCTGCCGATCGATAATGGCTTTGGCCTCTGCCGGCGTGGAAATGCCCCACATCTTGGAGAAGGTATTCATATTGAAGGGCATGTTGTACATTTCGCCCTTATAGTTCGCTACGGGAGAATTCGTATAGCGGTTGAACTCGCAGAGACTGTTGACAAAGTCCCAGACCTCCCGGTTCGAGGTATGGAAGATATGCGCACCGTACTCATGGACGTTAATGCCCTCGACCTCACGGCAGAAGACATTGCCCCCGACATGCGGACGCTTCTCCACCACATAACAGCTTTTCCCGGCCTTCCGGGCAAAATAAACGAATACAGCGGCATAGAGACCGCTGCCCACCAGCAGATAATCATAATGCTTCATAATGGCTTCACTCCTGTTTTTCTGATATAAAGACTATAACATACTTAAATAAAGAAATGTATCCAAAGATCCCGGATCGGGCGATGCAGAATATAGATCACGAGACTGTGCCGTCCGCAAAAGGTGAACAGCTTCCGCAGGCGGGACTGCTCCGCCGCATGGGAGTTATGTACAAAGGTACTCACCAACGTGCAAAGCCCCATTGTAATCACCATCGCGCCCAGATACCAGAGGAACCGCAATAGCCACGCGCATGGAAGGAAAATCGCCTCCGGCAAATCCCAGCGGAATACCTCATAGTTCATGCCATAAAGCACATGCATAATACCGTCCGGAACAAAGAGAGCAGAAAGCATAAACGCCAAAATCAGAAGAAGTGCGCTTCCGATCAGAATCTGCCGGCCTCGGCGCGGCATCGCGAGGCACAGGCCCTCGGCGCCGAAAAGCTTTTCCGCGCCCAGACACCAGCCCGCCGCAAAGAAGGGGAGAAACGCTGCTGTCCTCTGCCAGCAAAGAAGATATTCCGAAAACGAAATGTAGCCCGCCGCAAGTCCCAGGATCAGTGCACCAAACACAACAAATCGCTTTCCTTTTCTCTCAGGAAAATGTCGGCAGACCGCAGAAAAAAGCGGCAACAGACAATACCAGCCCGCCAGAGACAGAAGATACCAAGGCGCGCCGCTCTCCGTCAGAAGCCGAAACGGCGCAGGGCCATAGGTCAAGCATTCCACCGGATAAAGCAGGAGCTTATAGAAAATATAATAGAAAAGAAGGCTTCTCACCTTGTCCCAGCGAAAGCCCTTCGCTTTCTGCGCTCCATTCCCAGCCAGAAGTCCGGACACGAAAACAAAGGCCGGCATATGAAAGCTGTAAATCCCGAAGAACAGCGCCCGTGTAACTTCGCCGCTCCGGCGGAAAGGGTAGAGAAAATGACCGGCCACCACCAAAATAATCAATATGCCCTTGAGGACGTCCGCCTCCGGAAAATGTTGAGTGTTGGATTTCATTGCAGTTTATCGTATCCGTTCATCGCCTATATCAATTCGCATAGTATTCTCTCGTTTTTTATGCAGAAAGTCAATGTCGCCATGCATTTTCATCACAAATGCAGCTGTACATTTCTCCCATATCGCCGTGCAAAATCTGCTGTGATCAGCGCACCACTTCCTTTTCCGGCTGCAATCACCTGCAGTTCTGCGGACCATGCCGCAATCAGCCGGTTTCGCCGCGGAAAAGTATAAGCTGACGGCTCTGTTCCCGGCGGATATTCCGAAAGCAGCAGACCATTTTCACAAATGCGCTCCATCAGGCGATGATGCTCCGAAGGATAACAAATATCCAGCCCATTTCCCAGAATGGCCACCGTATAGCCTTGCTTCTGGAGGCAGATCGTATGTGCACAGGCATCTATGCCCTTGGCCATTCCGCTGACAATCGTCCAATCCTTTTCAAGATATTTTTCTGCCAGCTCATAGCAAAAGACCTTTGCAGCCTGACTGCATCTGCGCGCACCCACGATGCCCACCGCATGCTGTATTTTCCTAATTCTCCCCCGGTAATACAAAACTGCTGGGGCATCCCGCAGACAGCTCGCTCTTCCGGGATAACGTACATCCGCTTTTGTCAAAACAGAAATCCGTTTTTTCTCGCAGCGATCCAATATTCTTTCCGATGTTTCCAATGATCTCGCCGCCAATATGCTCCGGCGCTGCCGATCATTCAGTCCCTTCACCGCTTCCAGCTCGACAGCATTTGCCAGATAAACAGCCTGCGGACTGCCGAAATACGCCAGCAGCTGATTTGCTGTAATACACCCCACATATGGAATTCCCGTCAGCCAAATCCAGTATTTCAAATTATTTCACCACCATCATCTTGCTGTTGCTCTCGTCCAGGTCTCTGCACTGCAGCACTTTTTCCACATCGCTCCGCCTGATGTTTTCAACGCCATCCAGATCCGCGCTGGTTCTCGCCAGCCTGAGCAGTTTATGAATCACTCGCGCACTATATCCGTATTTCTCGCTTGTTTGTTTCAGCAGCTGCAGGCTTTCCTCATCCAGCGCGCAGTATTTCTGCAGCATAGCTGTCGTCATCTGCGCATTGCAGTTGATGCCATCTTCATTACGATATCTTTCCTGCTGAATAGCCCTTGCCTTCTCAACCCGCTCCCGCAGTTCCGCAGAGGATCTCCCCGCCTGCTGTATCTTCATTTCAAAAAAATTCACGGGATGCACCTGCTTCTGAATGTCAATGCGGTCCATGATCGGGCCTGAAATTTTTCCTCTGTACTTGATAATCTCATAATCCGTACAGCGGCACTTATCTCCCGGATAGTAACCGCAGGGGCACGGGTTCATCGCCGTCATAAACATAAAGTTAGCGGGATACGTATGCGTTCCGTTAACGCGCGCCACGGAAACCTGTTTATCCTCTACCGGCTGCCGCAAAGCATCCAAGGTACGTCTTGAAAACTCCGCCAGCTCATCCAGAAAAAGAACGCCGTTGTGAGCAAGAGAAACCTCTCCCGGCAAGGCATTCACTCCGCCGCCAATCAGGGCATTCATAGACGCATTATGATGCGGTGCCCGAAAAGGTCTGTTCCTGACAAGCGCGTGATCCGGCGGCAGCATTCCGGAAATACTGTAAATTTTTGTCACCTCCAGGCATTCCTCTTCTGTCATACGAGGAAGGATTGTCGCAACACGCTGTGCGATCATGGTTTTGCCGCAGCCCGGTTCTCCGATCATCAGCATATTGTGACCGCCGGCCGCCGCCAGAAGTGCAGCCTCAATCACATCATCCTGCCCTTTAACATCCGCAAAATCCAGCATTTCTGTTCCGTCCTCGAGCCGTTTTGTTGCCTGCTTCTGCATTTCCCTGAATTCCGTTTTACCTTCCAGATATTGCAGCACATCAGCAAGACTTGCAAAGCCAAGAATTTCCATTCCCTGAACCAGGTGTGCCTCCTCGCTATTTGCAGACGGTACAATCATCTTTTTTATACCGGCCTTCTTCGCGGCCAGAATCATCGGCAGTATCCCACTGCAGCCCCTGATGCCGCCATCAAGACACAGTTCTCCGATAAAACCGTAATCCTGCAGATTTTTAATCGCTACGCATCCGCTCTCCTGCAGTACACCAATAGCCATTGCCAAATCGAAATGAGATCCTCTCTTTTTCACGTCTCCCGGTGCCAGACTGATAATCATCCGTTTCTTCGGAAACACATAGCCGCTTTCATCTATTGCCGACTGAATACGGTCAGCCGCCTCTTTTACCGCCACATCTCCCATACCGATTATGGAAATCATTGGCTGCCCATTCAGCATCTTGGTTTCAATATCCACCTGATAACCATCGATTCCCTGTATTGCAAAGCTGTTCACCACGGTAGCCATAGTGCGTCCTCCCCCATGCTGCGCCGGATGGTGTTTTCCGCCGCCTCGTATTTGCTTCCGCCATCCTCAACAAACTGCCTGTACAAAGCAACGCTTCTGCCTTTAAAATAAGCAAGCGTTTTATTTCGTTCTGTCAGACCGTCATCCCGCAATCCAAGTATGCATCGATAGCTACTCCATGGATAATCCTCCGCATTCTGTACCATGCCCGCTTTCACCGGGTTCAAATGAATATACCGGCTGGTCTGCAGAAAATAGCTGTCGTCCCTGACGAGACACCCCTTATAACGATTTTCAAAAAGATGTCCTCTATAGCCATACCTTCGGTTATAGGTTCTGGCATAATCCCCCGCCAGCCTCTGCATAAAACCGCCAATCTCCTGATCGGAGGTTTCCAGCAGAAGATGAACATGATTCGTCATCAAGCAATATGCGTGCACGGTTATTGCATGCTTTTCTGCCAGCCGTTTCAGAATGACCAAAAATGTCTCGTAATCAAGATCATCCTGAAAAATCTCCATCCTGCGGATACCTCGTTCCATCAGGTGATAGATCGCTCCAGGATACCATTCACGCTGTTTTCTCACAGCATACAGCTCCTTATAGCATCATAAATTTGTTGATTCTGTACTGTTGTTTTCGGGAAATAAAATAGAAAAATTATTCAGAAAGCCTTTCGGCTCGATTGATGTTATTAAATATGATACTTCTTTTGTTGCATACTTGCAATACTTTTTCACAATTTTTGCGTATAGTCTTTCTTGGCATTAAAAATCGCCACCACTTTTACAGTTTTACTTTCTTCATCGATAAGACAAAATACAAGATACTCCTTATTTATGGTAGTCACATTGTAATCCAATTTGACTACCGCCGTCAGATCAGAAACTGACACAAATCTGGATGCGGCAATTTCCACGCACAGGGGCATGCAATTCACACAAAATCCCCCACCTCATCCAACAGCTCATCCATATTCCTGACAATTTTCCCGGTGTTTAGAATTTTTGCTTTAAAATTCCCGGTTCCAAAATTCATCAAATGACGCAGATTGATCACCAGTTTCCTGTCCTTTGCGATATGCAGAATCCATTTCGCACAATTGTCCCCGCAGGTCGATGCATTGTAAATATGCGACTTATCATTTGCCATCAAAATCAATGTCTTTACGCCTCCCGAAAGTTCGGCAGGCGTTATCATTCCAAGTACAGGACTCTTGATCAGCGACTCACTGACCACTTCTGACTTGTCCACATCCAGAATCATCTCCTTGGACAAAGGCTTTATTATCCAACTGTCCTTATATCTGTTCAAGAAATAAGTATTTGTGTCATATATGACATCTTCCATGTCACCAAAGTATATGTTCAGCATTGCCTTCCTTCTCCGCGACTTCCATTATGCATCACAAAACTTCCTCTGCAATCCGATGGCAATTGTTATCCAGCAAAAATATCTGATTTATTTTTTGCTTCTGATAGCTAAACGGCGTATCTTTTGTTGTTTCTATGAGATAGTCCGTGAAAAAGTTCTCCCAGCTAAAATGATTTTTGCATTCCACATAATCACTTGTGTTTTCCAACACATCTGCAATGCGTGCATCTTTGATCAGCCCCGATTTCAGAATCAACCACTCAAAAGATTCCGGCAGACAAAGTTGGTGTGCACCTTTGCTTTTTGCACATTCTTTAATCACTCGGTCTATCTCCGCACCAAAAGCTGCGCCATCTGCTATAACAAGAGCCTTGTCTTTCGGATGCGCCTGTAGCCACTTATAAATATTCGAATTTGAAGCAGTGGAAATACACTCAATATCTGTTCCCTTAAAATACTGTTCATAAAACTGAAAGCCGGATTTCGAATCTTCTGTGATCAAGAAGTCAAAGTTTTCTAATGCAGGCGACGTATACCTGTGAAATTTTTCAGACGAGCGATATTTTCTTTTCAAAGTGTGGATTCGTCCGCTTGTCTTTATCTCGTAAATTTCTTCCACACTATAAGGCAATTCATGAAGCGCTTCGCGTGTAATGATCACATAATAATTGCTGCTGTTTCTAGCCGCCTTTGCAAATTCCTTTGAAAAAACAGCCTTCATCCCTTCGTCCACAAAGACAATACTGTTTTCTGTATCCTTCAGTTGTTGCATCCAATATGCATTGTCAGACAGCACTGTACAGGGAGCATCGCTGCTGAGATTTACTCCGCTCGCGTTCCCCAGTCGACTATAGTCTGCAATCATGTTGTACAGGGTTGTCTTTCCTGTTCCGCTGTCGCCGCATATAACCGTAATATTACGGTGCAACTCCAGCTTAAATGTTGCTTTTCGGTTTGATACTTTGATTTTCTTAATTCCGTGCATATAAAGGTCTCACAGCTTTCTTCAGAGATTTCAGTGTATCATAATAAAATCTCCTTTTTATATCTATGTGAACTTCCACTGACTTTGCGACTAAAAGAAAAAACATCGCATAATTACTGGCTTTTTGGAAGATTTGATGTGATTTTCCTAATGCGTATTTACGACTATTAGTTCAACTGCATTTTTGCAATAAAATCCAGTGTTTATGCGGAGATGAACAACTTTAGTTGTAAATTTTCTGGAAGTTCACAATCTAGGACAATGTGACCCGTGAATAGTACCACACTGAGCGCTTACCCTTGAAAC
>CAZJQX010000062.1:0-13726 GCA_964548305.1 uncultured Lachnospiraceae bacterium | reverse complement strand
AGACTAAGGATCTTGTGGCGGTTACGTCGTGTGGGTTCAAGTCCCATCTTCCGCATGCAAAACAAAAGTGACCAGATCTTCATGATCTGGTCATTTTTGTTTTGCGCCTCCCATTTTATTTTTTCATTATTCACAGCAGCACTTATTCTTGTGTTTTTTTAGAATGGCTTTCTGAGCGGGGGTAAGCTTCTGCTCTGCTTCTGCCAGGTCCAGCTCCGGGTGTCCGGTGTGGCCGCAGCTGCAGGCACCGCCGCAGCCGTCACAGCCGATGTGATTCTTCTTTCTGTAATAGATGCTCCGAATGCACATCGCTCCGATAAAAATCAGAATTGCCATTACAACGATATCACACAGCATAGCGTTCTCCTTCTCTTATGCCACATTGACAGATATGATGCGGTAGCCCAGCGGGTCAATGCCTTCGTGCAGACGATCCGAAACCGTGCCGAGGCTTTCCGGCTTTTTCAGATAAAATTCCGCGAGCCCCTTCGCATGTGAAGCCGTCAGCTTCTGTGCCTCCGGGAAATGTGCCCGGATCGCATCCTTGATATGTGATTCACACATACCACACATCATGCCGTCAATGTCAACCGTCACTCTGGTGCCGGTCTTCTTCATGCCTTCCGCATCTCTTCTGGTATCCTCCGGCTTTCTCGCAGGTTTAAAGAAACCGATGACAGCACGGATGCCCAGAACAAATATTACCGCCAGCACCAGCAATATTACCACATCCGTCTGGTTAATTGGAACATTTACCTTCATTTCTGTCCTCCTCTTACGCTTTGCAGCATATGTCTTTTCCGGCCACCGAAAAAGGATTCACCGACATTTTCATCCACAGTCAAAACCGCGAACTTCCATGACCGGTGCCCAGAAAAAACACAGCCGGAACAGGAAGCATTACACTCCCCGTCCCGGACAAATGAAAGCAGATTCGAACTTAGCCAACCGCAGCCTGCAGCTTTGCCTCTGCCGCCTTCTTGTTGGGATCCGGTCTGAACAGAAGGAACAGAACGAACACAAGAACAGCAGCAGCCACTACAGTGAAGATGCTGAAGGGAACCTCACCGATGGCAAGACCGATCAGCTGGTATACCATCAGGGATACACAGTAAGCCATTACATTCTGGAACAGGATAGCGCCCCAGAAGAACTTCCGGCTGCCGATCTCCTTTGCCATGGAAGAAATAGCGGCAAGGCAGGGTGAATCAAACATGTTGAAGAGCAGGAAGGATACAGCTGCAATGCTTGTCGGGAAGAATGCGGCAAAAGCATCATGCATGGAAGTCTCATACTCCTCAACCTCCTCACCGATGGAGGAAAGCAGTGACATGGTGGAAACGATACCCTCCTTAGCCACGAAGCCGGACAGAGAAGATGCAACAGCCTGCCATGTACCGAAGCCGAGAGGCTTGAAGATCGGAGCAATCACACCGCCGATCACAGCCAGCAGGGAATCCTTGGATTCGCAAAGACCGAAGGTGCCGTCAACGAAACCGAATGCACCCAGGAACCACATAACTGCACAGCAGAGGAACAGGATGGTACCGGCCTTCTTGATGAATGCCCATACACGCTCCCAAACGTGCATCAGAACGCCCTTGATGGAAGGAACATGGTAAGCCGGCAGCTCCATAACGAAGGGAACCGGATCGCCTGCAAAAAGCTTTGTCTTCTTCAGAATGATACAGCAGATGATGACCATGATAATGCCGGCGAAGTACATAGCCGGAGCCATCCACCATGCGCCGCCCATCAGGAAGCCTGCGATGAGTGCAATTACCGGCAGCTTAGCGCCGCAGGGAATGCTGGTGGTGGTCATCATTGTCATACGACGGTCACTCTCTGACTCAATGGTACGGGTTGCCATGATGCCCGGCACGCCGCAGCCCGAAGAGATCAGGAAGGGAATGAAGGACTTTCCGGACAGACCGAAGCGTCTGAACACACGGTCCATGATGAAGGCAACTCTGGCCATGTAGCCGCAGTCCTCAAGGATGGACATGAACAGGAACACAATTGCCATCTGCGGAACGAAGCCGATCGGTGCGCCCAGACCGCCGATGATACCGTCAACCACGAGAGATACCAGCCACTCGGAAGCGCCTGCGTTCTCCAGGAAGCCCTGTACAGCCGGCTGAATCCACTCACCTACCAGTGTATCGTTGGTCCAGTCTGTTACCACAGTACCGAGAGTTGTTACGGCAATGTAGTAAACCAGGAACATAATAGCTGCGAAGATCGGCAGTGCCAGCACACGGTTGGTCACGATCTGGTCGATCTTATCGGAAACAGACATCTCGCCTGCCTTGCGCTTCTTATCAACGCACTTTGCTACGAGATCCTGAATGTAGGTATATCTCTGGTTGGTGATGATGCTCTCCGCATCGTCATCCATTTCCTTCTCGCAGTCCTTAATATGCTTCTCAAGATGCATCTTCACATCGGTGGAAATGCTGACGCCCTCCAGGGCCTTCTCGTCACGCTCGAATACCTTGATGGCAAACCAGCGAAGCTCGGACTCATCAACATTACCCTGAATGGACTCCTCGATGTGTGCAAGGGCATGCTCTACAGGACCGGTGAACACATGCGGAAGCTCGGTCTGCTTACCGGTCTCAGCCAGCTTCATGCAGAGCTCTGCAGCCTTCACAGTAGACTCACCCTTCAGTGCGGAAATCTCGATCACCTGGCAGCCCAGCTCCTTGCCGAGAGCCTCGATGTCGATCTTGTCGCCGTTCTTCCGTACCAGATCCATCATGTTGACAGCGATCACCATAGGGATACCCACTTCAACCAGCTGTGTGGTCAGGTACAGGTTACGCTCGATGTTGGTGCCGTCGATGATGTTCAGAATCACATCCGGCTTTTCCTTCACGAGATAATTTCTGGTAACAACCTCCTCCAGTGTATACGGGCTCAGGGAGTAGATACCCGGAAGGTCCTGGATGATCACGTCCTTATGACCGATCAGCTTTCCTTCCTTCTTCTCCACCGTAACACCGGGCCAGTTTCCCACGTACTGGGTGCTGCCGGTCAGGTTGTTGAACAATGTTGTCTTACCGCAGTTCGGATTTCCTGCGAGTGCAATTTTAATTGCCATGTTTTCCCCTTTTCCTGATCAAAGCACTGCTTCAATCACTGTAATGCTTTTATTCAACCTCCAGGATATCAGCGTCATCCTTGCGAAGTGACAGCTCATAGCCGCGAACGGTAACCTCAATGGGGTCGCCCAGCGGAGCTACCTTACGGATATAAATGGAGGTACCCTTTGTGATACCCATATCCATAATTCTTCTCTTCAGTGCGCCGGTTCCGTGAATCTTCACAACCGTGGTTGTGGCGCCGACAGGCACATCTCTCAGTGTCTTCATACACCAGTCCTCCTTAACTTTGTTGTATCTAACCCTACAGCATCATCTGCAGATTTAGCCCACCATGATCTTTGAAGCCATCTGGCTCGTGATGGCCAGTCTGGAATCCTTCACATTCACGATAATATTGCCGTCTCCCAGCTGGGAAATGATGGTGACCTCTGCGCCCACACAGAAACCCAGGTCCTCCAGGTGCTTCTTGGCCTCTTCGTTGCCGCCGACTCTGGCTACAATAGCCTTGTCTCCTGCTTTTGCCATGGACAATGGTAACATACTTCTGCCTCCTTTCAGTTAGTTTTTAATTACTAACTCCATCAGCCTGTTAGTTTAAGCTGACTAATGCGATATGTCAAGGGCGGAAATGTCGTTTGCGGTGTATTTATTAAAAATTCATAAAAATGTCGGGATCAGCTTACGCTGATCCCGACAAAAAGCTTTGATACGCTCGCCCCGACAGCCAAGCTATCGCTGAGCCCATATTGATAATTAGTACCCGAATTTCCGATTCACAAGATGTGTCAGTTCCTCGCCGTTCAGATAGGCCCTGAGGTTTTCTCCTGCGATGTGCACCACATTCTCAAAGGTCTGCTGCAGCAGGAATTTTCCCGCAATATGCGGCGTGATGATGACATTTTCGAAGTCCCACAGCTCATCTGTCTCCGGCAGAGGCTCCGGCTCCGTCACATCCAGTCCCACACCTCCGAGATGCCCGTCCCGCAGCACCCGCTTCATGGCCTCCGGGTCGATGGCATTACCCCGTCCGTCATTGAGAAGATACGCGCCCGGCTTCATGAGGCGAAGCCGCCGCTCGTCCATGAGATGCTCCGTCTGCGGACCGCCCGGCAACACCATAGCCACCATATCCGCCCGGGGCAGCAGGGTGTCCAGATCGTCCAGCGTATGAACCTCGTCCAGATAATCCGGCTTCTCCCGGACACTTCTCCGAACACCGATGACATGCGCACCGAGGGCGTGCATCTTCTTCGCATACCTGCCGCCGATATCGCCGAGCCCCAGCACCAGCACCGTGGCATTCTCGATGGAATTCACCTTGCCCATCACCTGCCACTTATGCTCCGTCTGCCGCCGCATATACTGGCCGAAGCGCCGCACGAGAGCAAAGCTCATGGCCACCATATGCTCGGAAACACTGGTGCCGTAGGCGCCGGCGCTGTTCGTGAGGATCGTCTGCTCCCCCAGCACACCGGGCACCACATACGCATCCGCGCCAGCGGAATTCAGCTGCATCCACCGAAGCTTCGATGATGCCTTCAGCTTTCCTGCCGAAACGTTTCCGATGATGAGATCCGCGTTTTGAATCTCCTCGTCTGTGGCCTCCGCCGGTGTTCGATACGTAAAATGGCAGTTCTTTCCCGCTGCCTGCTCCTCCAGATATGCCCTGTGGCGCTCCTCCGCCGGGATCACCACCAGGATTTCGAGATTTTCCATGTGTTTTTCCTCCATTATATGCTTTGATGGATTCCGGATTGCTTCGTGCTGCGCACTCCCGCAATCCTCAAAGCCATTCGCAATCCGCTCATTTTTCTCCGAAAAATGGCTACTTGCTCATGGTTTTGACGTTTTGACCCTTAGAATCCATAGTGCTCTCTCTGCTTATCCTCATCGTAGATCTTATGGTACTCCTCGGTACCCTGATGAATGATTCTGAGCAGCTTCCAGCTTCCGCCCTTGATCTTCGTCCGGAAGCCCGGCTCCTGGCCGCAGAAGGGGTGGTCCTCTGTGGATACTCTTGTCGTTACCTTCTGGTTGCCGTTGCCGATGACCACATAGTCGCCGCGGCGCGCGCCCTCCGTCACCTTCTTGGGGAAGGGTTTTCCTGCCGGCTTGTGAAATCCGCCGTTTCCGGGTTTTTTATTATACATATGTTTCGCTCCTATTCTTTAAGTCTTCTCTTATAGTAACACAAAGGAGAGGTATTTCCTACCTCTCCTTCATGCTTCGCTTTCGTTCAAGATCATATTTCCGGTTCAACCGGATTCATCTCAAGCTTCACCATCAGTGCCTGCTTGATCAGTGTGACGCACTTATCCAGTCCCAGCCGCTCACTGTTCAGCGTGAGATCATAATTCACCGGATTCGTCCAGTAATTTCCGCCGGTATAATATTTGTAGAAATCCGCCCGGTACTTGTCCGTGGTGGTGATGAGATGATCGGCTTCCTTGCCGTCCACGCCCATCCGCTGCATCACGAGATGCCGGCAAAAGGGACGCGGTGCCTCTATGTAGACGGACAGGACATTGTCATAATCCCGGAGAATATAATCCGCTGCCTTTCCCACGATGATGCAGCTCTCGCTTTGTGCCAGCCCCCGAATGATCTCCGCCTCAAACTCATAGAGCCGGTCATCGGAGCGGAATTTGCTGAGCTGCGGGTGCGGTGACAGCCGCTTCTCCAGCTTTCGGAGCTGACTGGCAAAATAACTGCCCCGCAGCTTCTCGTCCAGCTCCACAAAGTCATGCTCATCCCGTCCTGCGAGATTCGCTGCCAGCGTCAGAATCCGGTTCTCGTAGCTGTGAATGCCCAGCTCATCTGCCAGCTTCGAGGCGATTTCCCGGCCGCCGCTGCCGAAGCCTCTTGCAATCGTAATGACATAATTTTTCATCGCTGCCTCCCGTGGCTAATCTTCTCTTCTTACTGCACGACCATTAATGAAGTGTGGACAATGCTGCCGGCTCCACATCCTGCGGAATCGGGATATACTTCTGCCCGGCCATGGTTTCCTCGAATTCCGCCTTGGCCGCCTGAAGCAGCTCCGGTGTCGTCAGAAGCTTCAATGCCGTCAGTGCCATACATTTTCCGGCATAGCGCATGGCCTTATGGGCCTGAGAAGACTTGCCCTGGGACACCACCTGCCAGGAATGAGCCGGTGTGCCCGGTGCCCAGGTGGCCGCATGCAGCTGCACCGTAGGACATTGGAAGCTGACGTCGCCCACATCCGTGGAGCCGCCGGCTGCCGCTACCCTGTGCATTTCCTCGTAGGGCACCACAAAATTGAACATGGCATCCCCCTTATGCTGCTTCATTACCGCACTGTCCGCCGGATCCAGCAGCTCTCCGGTGAGGGCGTCGTACTGTCTGTCCCAGCCTGCCGGATTGGTGGCAGTATAGGCCCTCTGTACCGCCAGTTCTTCCTCTGTATATTCCGGCAGCGGAACTTCTTTCATGGAAGCATACATGACCTTCTCCAGGGCCCGGTTGGATACAAAATTGGCACAGGATTTAATGAAGCGGGATTCCACAGTGGTCTCTGTCATCATCGCAGCGCCCTTCGCAATCTTATCCACCCGCTGCAAAAGCTCATAGGCCTCCTGCTGCTTCGGAGAACGCACCAGATAAAGTCCCTGCGCATGGTTTTGCACCACATTGGGCGAATACCCGCCGCCATCCAGAATCGCATAATGCACTCTGGCCTGGTCCACCATATGCTCCCGCAGAAAGTTGATGCCCACATTCATAAGCTCCATGGCGTCCAATGCCGATCTTCCCAGCTCCGGACAGCCCGCCGCATGTGCACTGATGCCCTTGAAGGAATAAAGCACCTGGAAATTGGCCAGAGAACTGTCCTTCACCACCATATTCAAAGAGTCCGGATGCCAGGTAATGGCGGCATCCAGATCCTGAAAGGCACCGTTCTTCGCCATAAAGGCCTTTCCGGAGCCGCCCTCCTCAGCCGGGCAGCCATAGTAAACCACGGTGCCCGGATGGCCTGCTGCAAGATAGCGTTTGATAGCGAGCGCCGCTGCTGCCGCGCCCACACCCAGAAGATTGTGGCCGCAGCCATGGCCCGGCTTTCCCTCCTCCAGCGGACAGGGGGACACCACACCAGCGGCCTGACTCAGGCCGGAAAGGGCATCATATTCTCCCAGCACACCGATGCGGGGAATGCACCTGCCATCGTCCAGCGCCGCATGCGGATAGGTATAGGAGGCCGTGAAGGCGGTCTTCACACCGTAAGCCGGGCAGGTGACCTTAAAGCCCTCCCGCTCGAAAAAGGCTGTCAGAAATGCCGTGGATTTCGTCTCATCGTAGGCGGTTTCCGCGCAGCCCCAGATTTCATCTGCCAATGCATCCAGCTTCTCTGCATTTTCATCGATTTCCGATAAGTATTCCTTCAGATCTTCCATTCTTTCCTCCTGCTGATTTATGGTTTTCAGCACCACCTCACTACACCGCACGCACCTTACAGGTACCTAAGCACAATTTCCAGCGCAGCCTTATATCCCATCATAAGCGAGCTCTTCAGAACATATTCCTCCCGGGTATGGGGACCGGCGCCGAACACCGTACCAAAGCATACCGCCGGAATGCCTGCCGCGAGAGCACTGTTGCAGTCCGTAGAACCGGAGCCGCGCTTGGGCTTTTTGCCTGTATACTGCTCTACAATCTCCTCCGAAAGCTGCAGCATCTCCTCCCGCTTCCGAAGTCCCTCCGGAGACAGGTTTTCACAGGGACGGCTGCCGACGGTTTCCACGAAGATACCCACGCCGTCCTGACGATGCCGTGAGAAAATCTCCTGGTACTGGTCATCCATGTACTGCATGCCGTCCAGCCGATCGGAACGATACTCGCAAAGGAACTCTGCCTTCTGGGCAATGGAGTTCACCGAGGTACCGCCGCTGATGGTGCCCACATTATAGGTGGTCTTTCCCTCCGCCGGCACCTCGATCTGATAAATGTCCTGGATCATGCAGGCCGCCTTCTGAATGGCGTTCTTGTTGCCGAAGGCCGCATAGGAATGGCCGCCCTCCGTGGTCACCGTCACCTTCATGCGCTTGGAGCCCACGGCACAGTCCGTGATGCCGCCGAGATAACCGTCAAAGCTGTAGAAAGCCGCAATGCGCCGGCCGTAATCCGATACGATCTGCTTAGATCCCTTCAGGTTGCCGAGACCCTCCTCGCCGGCATTCATCACAAAGAGATAGCCATAGCGGTCCGACGTAATGCCCTGCTCAACCAGATAATGCAGCGCCAGCAGCATTGCCACCACATTGGCGGTATCGTCTCCGATACCGGGGCAGCACAGCTTGTCTCCGTCAATATGCAGCGGCAGTGTCTCCGTGTCCGGGAAAACCACATCGGTATGTGCCATGAAAACCACCAGCGGCTTATCCTCTATTACACCATAGGGCACGACCACGTTCAGAGCCTGGTCAATTTCCGGCTGCAGTCCCCAGCCCTCCAGCAGTTTCTTCAGAAATTCTGCCCGCTTCTCCTCATGATTGGAGGGCGCAGGAATCTGCGCCAGCGTCAGCAGCAGTTCATAATATTCCTTTTCATGACCTTCAATGTATTCCAATGCCTTCTGCTCCAGCATAGCTTAAACCTCCTTGACCCTGTGGCAGGCCACCTTATGTCCTTCCTTCACCTCCCGCAGCTCCGGCACCTCCACGGAGCAGCGCTCCGTCGCATAGGGACAGCGCGTATGGAACACGCAGCCCGAGGGCGGATTCATGGGAGAAGGCAGCTCTCCCTGCAGGACGATTCTTTCCTTTTTCTTATGGGGATCCGCATTGGGCACCGCCGAAAGCAGCGCCTGGGCGTACGGATGCAGGGTATTTTGGAACAGCTCCTCCGTCTCTGCCTCCTCCATCATGTGTCCGAGATACATGACGCCGATGCGGTCCGAAATGTATTTCACCACGCTCATATCGTGAGCGATAAAGAGGAAGGAAATGTTGTTTTTCTCCCGCAGATCCTGCATTAGATTGATGATCTGTGCCTGAATGGAAACATCCAGCGCAGACACCGGCTCATCACAGATGATGATTTCCGGCTGCAGAATCAGCGCTCGCGCGAGACCCACTCTCTGTCGCTGACCGCCGGAAAACTCATGGGGAAAGCGATAGAAATGCTCCGGCCGAAGGCCCACCTGCGCCATGATGTCCATGGCGATGTCCAGCCGCGTCTCCTTCGTGCCGATACCATGAATCTCCAGCGCCTCCATAAGGATGTCGCCCACCTTCTGCTTCGGGTCGAGAGATGTGTAGGGATCCTGGAACACCATCTGCAGCTTCCGCCGCATGTCCTTCATTTCCTGTCCCTTGAGACGTGTGATATCCTTGCCCAATACCTCGATGCTGCCCTCTGTCGGCTGTGTCAGCAGCATAAGTGTCCGGCCCAGGGTACTTTTGCCGCAGCCGGTTTCACCCACCAGACCATAAATTTCACCCCGGTGCAGCTCGATGTCCACACCGTCTACCGCCTTCACATACTTCTTCTTGCCCAATCCCGCATTGACCGGAAAATACTTTCGGATGCTGCTTCCCTTCAGCACCACCTCCGAAGGGGCTGCTGCCTGCTTCAGCTTCTTCTCTTCACTCATGACAACTCTCCTTCTCCGATGCGGAGGCATCTCGCCTTCTGGGTTTCCGAATACTGCACCAATGTCGGATTCTGCTTCCGGCAGGCCTCTGTGGCATAGGGACAGCGGGGTGCAAAGCGGCAGCCCTCGGGAATCTGATTTAACAGCGGCACCGTCCCCTTGATCTGATGCAGCCGCTCACCGGCCGGCGTATCCAAACGCGGGATGGAGGCGATGAGTCCCCGGGTATAGGGATGCAGCGGATGGTCGAAAATATCCTCCACTCTTCCTTCCTCCACGATCTGTCCCAGATACATGACGATCACACGCTGACAGGTTTCTGCCACCACACCCAGGTCGTGGGTAATGAGCATGAGGCTCATGTCAAACTTCTCGTTCATAGAAACCATGAGGTCCATGATCTGCGCCTGAATGGTCACATCCAGCGCCGTTGTGGGCTCGTCTGCGATCAGTACCCGCGGTGTGCAGGCCAATGCCACCGCGATCATGACTCTCTGCCGCATGCCGCCGGAGAGCTCGAAGGGATACTGGAAATAACGGCGGCCCGGATCGGGAATGCCCACAAGACGCAGCATTTCCACAGCCTTCTCCGCCGCCTCCTTCTTGGAAATCTTCCTATGAATCATGAGGGATTCCTGAATCTGATGTCCCACCGTAAAAACAGGGTTCAGGGCGCTCAGGGCATCCTGAAACACCATAGCAATTTTCTCACCCCGGATCTGCTGCATTTCCTTCTCGGGCAGCATGAGGAGGTTTTCTCCCAGAAACTCCACCTCACCGGTGTAACGCGCCAGCCGCTTCTCGTCGTACAGACGGAGAATACTCTGGGATGTCACGCTCTTGCCGCAGCCGGACTCACCGACGATGGCCAGCCGCTCTCCCTTATTTACCGTAAAGCTCACGCCGTCAATGGCCTTGAGATAGCCGCGCTCCGTGCGGAATTCCGTACAGAGATTGTTCACCCTTAAAATAGGCTCCATACTGTTTTTCCTCCTTTAGTCCGCACTGGCCGGGTCAATGAAATCCCGAACGCCGTCACCCAGCAGATTCAGTCCCAGCACCGTCAGTGCCGTGAACACGCCCGGGAAGAATACCATCCACCATGCCTGGTAAATGACACCTTTTCCTTCATTAAGAATATTGCCCCAGGAAGGCTGCGGTGCCGGAACGCCCGCGCCCAGAAAGCTGAGGGCTGCCTCGGTGATGATGGCAGAGGCAAACACGAAGGTCACCTGCACGATGATCGGGGAAATGATGTTGGGCGCCATATGCCGCCAGATGATCCGCATCTTGGAGGCGCCGAGACAGCGCATGGCCTCGATATAGGTCTGCTCCCGAATCACCAGAGCACGGCCTCTGGCCAGTCTCGCCATGGCCGGCACATTCACCACCGTCAGGGCCAGAATCACGTTTTTGATGTCCGCGCCCAACACTGCCATCAGCGTAATGGCCAGCAGTGTACTGGGAATGGCCTTCAGACCGTCACAGATTCTCATGATAATGTTGTCCGCCGCGGCATTGGTGCTGGCATAGAGTCCCAGCACCATGCCGAGGAAGCCGGAAAGAATTCCCACCAGAAAACCGACGGTAAGCGAAATCCGGGCACCGTAAAGCACACGTGTAAATACATCCCGTCCCATGGTATCGGTACCGAAAAGATGCTCCTTGCTGCAGGGCTTCAACCGGTTCACCGTATCCAGGGCCAACGGATCGTAGCTGGTGAGTACCGGTGCCAGAATCGCCATAACAATGACCAGAAGCACCACAATGAGTCCGAACACAGCTGCCTTGTTTTTGGTGAAGCGGCGAATCCGCAGAGCGCGCTGCTCTCTGGCCAGCCGTTTCTTCAGCTCTTCAAATTCAGTCATAATCTTTCCTCCTAGCTTACCCGTACCCGGGGATCCACGATGCCGTAGAGAATGTCCGCTGCCATGTTGATGACGACATTGAATACCGCAATCAGGAGTACAATGGCCTGGATCACATAGTAGTCCCGTCGGCCGACAGAATTCACCATCAGCTGACCGAGCCCCGGAATGGCGAAGAGGCTTTCAATCACCGCCGCACCGGACAGGGACTGCACGAGGCTCTGGCTGAATACGGTAATAATGGTGACCAGAGTATTTTTGAAGGCGTGCTTTGTAATAATGAAGAAGCCCCGCACACCCTTGGCCTTGGCCATGCGGATGTAGTCGCTGTTCAGCACCTCCAGCATGGAAGCCCGCGTCATCCGCATCATAAGCGCCGCATTCATAAATCCAAGGGCAATCGCCGGCAGCGTCAGCGATTTCACATGCTTCCAGAAGCCGTCCTTCACCTCCGTATAGCCGGAAACCGGGAACATCCGAAAATGCACGGCAAAGATCAGAATCAGGAAAAGACCGAAGAGAAAGCTGGGAAGGGAAATGCCCAGGAGGCTCAGACCGGTAACCGCATGATCTGCGGCAGAACCCTTGCGGCTGGCCGCCAACATACCCAGCGGTATGGCAATGGCTGCCGCGATCAGCATAGCGTAAATCGTGAGATGCACCGTTGGCATGAGATGACTCACAATCATGGATGCCACAGTCTGGTGATTGGCCACGCTGTCTCCCAGGTCCCCGTGGAAAATGTTGGCGATCCAGACAAAATACTGCTTTACCAGTGGCTCATCCAGCCCGAGGCGCTTATGCAGTGCTGCGATGTCCTCTGCGGACGCCATGTCTCCCAGCATGGAGGCCGCCGGGTCTCCCGGTACCAGGTGTACCAATGAAAAGATCACGATGGAAACAATGATCAGCACCGGTATCACAGAAAGAATTCTTTTAATGATAAATCGTTTCATGCCCAATCTCCTATATGTTATCCTCAGGATGCCTTAGCGGCGAGCGTATGAAAGGAAATCATCCGGCCAACTACTTAGAGGACCCTCTTCTCAGAGAGTCCTCCAGTTTTCTGCGGCCGAAGACATTTTCCTAAGCTTAGGCCGGAATACCTGCATTCCAGAGCTTCGGTCCGCCGCTGTACATGTTCACACCCTGCAGATCCTTCTTCCATGCGAACATTCCAAGGTAGTGGCCCGGGCAGATGATCGGAAGATACTCCCAGGAATAGCCCTGCAGCTCATCCCATGCGGCCTTCGCGTCATCCATTGTGGTGGCACTGGTCATATCGGAGAAGAGGCTCTGCAGCTTGTCATCCACAGACCATCCCGGATAGCTGGTGCCGTAGTAAAGCTTCAGTGACGGAACCGGCACCTCGGCAAAGGTGGTGATATACATGTCATAAAGGCTTGAATCCTTGCGGTAATCGGTCAATGTTGCCCAGTCTACAATGTTCAGCTCGACGTTGATACCGACGGCCTCCAGCTCGGACTGCAGTGCAACGGCCATCTTGTCCATGCCGTTGAGGGAAGCCGCCAGGATCCGGAAGGTCTCACCATTATAGCCGCCGTCAGAAAGGAGCTGCTTTGCCTTATCGGTGTCATGCTGGTTGTAGTTCTCGGAGCCTGCATCGCTCTGCCAGCTAGCCTGTCCGGCATCCATGTAGCAGGAGCCCAGCTCGTAGCCGCTGCCGAAGCCCGCGGTAAGAATCTCATCACAGTCAATGGCGGTATTTACAGCTGTCCGGAAATACTGCTCTGCGCCGATGCCCTCCTTATGGTTAAAGATCAACGCGATGGAACCCATCTGTGAAGAGGATGTCGTGAGATCCGGATTTGCCTCCAGACGCGGGTAATCATCACTTGTCACATTCCAGATCACATCATACTGACCGGACTCGAGACCGGCGGTCTCTGTTGCCTGATCCGGTACAATGTCATATTCCAGGGTCTTGGTGGGCGCCGTCTTGTAAGCGGACCATCCATCGTCTGCACTGCCCTCGGTACCGTAGGGAACATAGTCGTCAAACTTCTCCAGCTTGATGTACTGATCCTGCTGCCACTCGGCAAACTTATAAGGGCCGGTGCCGATGTACTCCTTCAGAAAGCCGTTGTCGTCCTCCTCCGCACAGGCCGCCGCTGTGGTAA
>CAZJQX010000061.1:0-13904 GCA_964548305.1 uncultured Lachnospiraceae bacterium | reverse complement strand
GCATACACTTCTGACATTTGAATGTCATGAAAATAATACGGATAACCATCCGACCGTTGATTATAGCAAATATGGATATTACGACGGGTACCGAAAATCGCAAGACTTGGATATGATCTTGCTGCAAATCACGCCTTTTGTGATGGAAATAAACGCATTGGTGCCCTTGTGACTCAGCTGTTGTGTAAGTGGAATGGATTTGAATTACATTTAAAGGTTAACGAGCTTTCAGATATGTTTATCGCCATAGCAGACGGACAAGCTGATAAGGATATATTAGAAATTTGGTTACAATCTTCTTTCCGGAGAATACGAGAGATGGCTTGAAGCTAATTATGAGGCTACATTAAAGGAAGAATCTTTTGCGCATGCCGGAAATAAATTTATTAATTTTGAGCAGGATGAAGTGGATTACGACGAAATAGCGAAGCAGAAGATAGCAAAGCGAATGAAGAGGGATGACAAATGAACTATTATAGAAGAGCCCTGGAGCTGAAGGACGAAATCATTGCGAACAGAAGACATTTTCACAGCAACCCCGAGATGGGCTTAAATATGCCTGAGACGCGGGAGTATGTTATGCGGCAGCTCAAATCCTACGGAATCGATGCGCAGGAATGCGGCCATGGCGTAACGGCAACCATCGGAAAAGGTGGAAAATGCATTCTGCTGCGGGCGGATATGGACGCGCTTCCGATGGCAGAGGAGAGCGGGGAAGCATTTGCATGCAAAACCGGTCGGGCAGCGCATGCCTGCGGTCATGATTTTCACGCTGCGATGCTGCTTGCTGCAGCCAGGATGCTGAAGGAAAATGAAGACGATCTGCAGGGGACGGTTAAGCTCATGTTCCAGCCTGCCGAGGAAACCTTTGAGGGAAGCCGGGACATGATTCAGGCAGGCATCCTGGAAAATCCGAAGGTGGACGCGGCGCTTGCGTACCATGTGTGTCCGGGGCAAATGCCGGTGGGCCTCGTGATGTACAATAGTCAGGGAACCATGATGTTCTCAGTGGATGGATTCCGAATCAAAGTGCAGGGAAAGGGCGCGCACGGTGCCTATCCGCATAAGGGCATTGATCCGATCAATATCGGTGTGCATATTCATCTGGCCCTACAGGAGCTGATTGCGCGGGAAGCGGATCCGGAAAAATCCTGCGTACTGACAATCGGAAAATTCGAGGCAGGCACTGCCGCCAATATCATCCCGGACACGGCTGTTCTGGAGGGCACACTGCGCACCAATAATCAGGAGGAGCGCAGTAAGCTGGTGCAGAGGATTCGTGAGACGGCGGAGATGACAGCAGCTGTTTACGGAGGGCGTGTAGAAGTGGAGACATTGTCGAAGGTTCCGCCGCTTGTCTGTGATCCGGAGCTGACGATGACAATGCTTTCTTATATGAAAGAACTGAATATTCCAGGCTTTTCTGAATATCCCAATGCGGTTGCCAGTGCATCGGAGGATTTTGCAAACATTGCAGAGAAGGTTCCCAGTACCTTTATGTATCTTTCGGCAGGCTTCCTAGATGAAAGAGGTGCTTATTCAGCACATAATCCGAAGGTCAGATTCAATGAAGACGTCTGTCCTATCGGTGCGGCCTGTCTGGCGCAGTGCGCCGCGCGATGGCTGGAATCCGGCAGGTGATCAGAAAATGATTCTCGGCTCGATCCTGTATCGAGTGAATAAGACATGAAGGTGGATGAATGGCAAAATTATATTTTCGCTACGGTGCCATGGGCAGCTCCAAGTCTGCCAATATCCTGATGGTACGATACAATTATGAAGAGCGCGGACAGTATGCAGTACTCCTGAAGCCGCGCACCGACAACCGTGACAGCAAAACAGAAATTGTTTCCCGCATGGGCTTGCGTGCATCGGCAGAATATGTGGATGATTTTCTGAAGGAGGTTTCCGGCCTCTGGAAGAAAGACAGCCCGTCTTATCTCTATCATGGAAATGTCGTCAGCGCGATTCTGGTGGATGAGGCCCAGTTTCTCTCTGCAGAAGAGGTTGATCTCTTCTCCGATTTTGTTGACTTCTGCAATATTCCGGTGCTCTGCTATGGTCTTCGCACCGACTTCCGGAACCGTCTGTTCCCAGGATCTGAGCGCCTGATGGAAATCGCTGATGTGATTGAAGAGGTACCGACGGTCTGCTGGTGCGGTAAGCGCGCCCAGTGCAACACACGCTACGCGAACGGAAAAATAGTCCGTGAAGGCGAACAGATCATGCTTGGTTCGAATGAAAGCTATGTTGCTCTCTGCCGAAAGCATTACAAAGAAGGGCGGCTGTGGAAGTGAAAAAGAAAATCATTATCGCCGCATCGCCACAGTGCTGCGATTTATCTCGAGCTGGTAGCTCTCGATAAACTTGCCATCGGCAAGCAAGCATCTTCGATGCTTGTCGAATCATTACGAAGTTTGCTTGATGCAAACTTCTTCACTCGCACTGCGCGATGTGGCGGTTCAGAGGCGCTGCGCGCCTTGTCCGCCACCAGAAAAGTCGAAAAAAAGCTTCGTTGAGCAAGCTCAGCTCTGCATTTTGGCGACTTTCCTGGTGGCGCTAAACAATTACAAATTAATATACTACAGCATCATCGGCTGTGAATCCTTCCAGAGAATTCTCTTTGGTCTGGATGCAGACAAATGAAATTCCTTCATCCTCTGCTGCAAAGAACTGACGCTTTGCAATGGGAGAGATTCTTACCCAATCACCGGCAGTAAGAGTGACTTCCTCTTCATCAATAATGACCTTTCCCTTACCGGAGAGGATGCCGTAAATTTCCTCATTGGTTTTATGAGAGTGTACAAAAGGAACATTAGCTCCTGCAGGAAGATTGTTGATGCTGATTTCTGCACCTGTGAGAGAAAGCGTTTCATGAAGCTCCACTCTGCCTTCATTTCCAATATTTGTTTTTGCGTAATTTGCCATAACTTAACCTCCTGTTTTTGATTTTTATTGCGCTTGCAGGTATAGGATAGCCTATAGCACACTCAAATGATAGCGCGCACATTTTTATAACTATACACTAAAAAATAAATGCGTTATAATTTGACCGGAGGTAATGGTGATATGAAGACGAAGGACGAACTTCCTGCTTGTCCGGTAGCAACAGCAGTAGCGCTTGTGGGCGGCAAATGGAAACTTCTTATTATACGAAATCTTAGGGTACGCCCTTGGCGATTCAATGAATTGCATCGTGATCTGGAGGGTATATCTCAGAAAGTATTGACTGACAGCTTGAGGCAGATGATGGATGACGGTCTTGTTTACCGGCATGATTATCAGGAGATGCCACCAAGGGTTGATTATAGCTTGACTGAATTGGGCGAAAAGATGCTGCCGATCATTGATGCTCTGGCAGATTTCGGAAATTACTATAAATCGGTTACAAACTGAAACGGGAGATTTGAAAATGAGCAAGGTTTTGATTATCAATGGAAGCCCTCGCGTTAACGGCAATACATCAATTGCTGTTCGTGAGATGGAAAATGTTTTCGGTGAGAATGGCGTGGAGGTGACCACTGTACGGGTTGGCAGCAAAGCGATTCGAGGATGTGTGGCCTGCAATCATTGTGCGAAGACGGGTAAGTGCGTCTTTGATGACGCGGTAAATGAGCTTGCGCCGCTTTTTGAGGAGGCAGATGGACTTGTGATCGCAAGTCCTGTATATTTCGCATCGGCAAATGCGACGCTGATCGCCTGCCTGGATCGACTGTTCTACAGCACGCATTTCGACAAGAGCATGAAGGTGGGCGCCAGTGTGGTCTGTGCCAGAAGAGGCGGCTGCTCTGCAACATTTGATGAATTGAACAAGTATTTCACCATCAGCAACATGCCGATTGCGTCCAGTCAGTACTGGAATTCGATTCACGGAAGGGCAGTAGGCGAAGCAGAGATGGACGAGGAGGGAAAGCAGACCATGCGAACCCTGGCCCGAAACATGACATTCCTGATGAAGAGCATTGAACTCGGGAAAAAGGAATTCGGCCTGCCGGAGCAGGAAGCGCGAGTGGCAACGCATTTTATCAGGTAAGGCGGGATACAAATGATTTGGAACGACGGAAAGATACGATGCTGCTGGGCAAACCCTAAAAATGAACGTTACATCCATTATCATGACGAGGAATGGGGTGTGCCGGTGCACGATGATCGGAAGCTTTTTGAAATGCTGATTCTGGAGTGCTTTCAGGCTGGACTGTCGTGGGAATGTGTTCTTAACAAACGAGATGCATTTCGTGAAGCATTTGATGATTTCGACATGAAGAAAATTTGTTCTTACAACGATGAAAAGCTGGAAGCATTGCGGAACAATCCCGGCATTATCCGAAACCGACTGAAGATACAGGCTGCTGTTATCAATGCACGGATATTTCGCGATATTCAGAAGGAATACGGAAGCTTTTCGAATTATCTCTGGCACTGGACTGATGGCAGAGTGATTCAGGAAACCGGGAGAACGAGCTCGGAATTATCTGATGCCATTTCCGTGGACTTAAAGAAGCGTGGCATGAAATTTGTGGGAACCACAGTGGTTTATGCTTATCTGCAGGCCGTCGGTGTGATTTGGTCACATGATGATGCATGTTTTTGCAGGAAACTGTTGGATGGATTTTCTGTAGACTCTGTGGCTGAACAGTGGACTGCGGCAGGGGCATTGTGATATGACGAAGGATGAATGGTATGCGCAGCTTTTTGAGAGACTGGGCAGTTCAAAATTTCGAAGCAGATTTCACCTGAAGCAGAAAGACATTGACTACATCAATGAGAAAGGGTTGGACAAAATTCGGGAGCATGCCCGGGACTTCATTGCGAAGCGCGAGGCACCGGCGGTGATTCTCAATGATGGAAAGCAGACGCCGATGCGCGGTCATCCGGTTTTTATTGCGCAGCATGCGACGGCAACGTGCTGCCGGGAATGTATTCGGAAATGGCATAAGATTTCGCCGGGCCGAGAGCTGAGCCAGGTACAGCAGGAATACCTGGTGGATGTGATTATGACCTGGATAGAGAAGGAATTGAAGAAACCATAAGAAGGAGTAAGCGATGGGACATTTTTATTTTGTGAGACACGGTCAGACCGTATGGAATGTCGAGAATAAAATATGCGGAGCAACAGACAGTCCGCTGACAGATCATGGCCGGGAGCAGGCAGCTGAGACCGGAAGAAATATTCTGGAAAGCTGCATTCAGGTGGATGAGATTCTCTACTCGCCCCTCAGCCGTGCGGCAGACACTGCAAAGATCATTTCGGAAATGACGGGCATTCCTTGTCGGGAAGAGCCGAGGCTGAAGGAACAAAACTTCGGAAAATGGGAGTCAACACCGAGAGACGGGCGAGATTTCAAAAAGGCGAAGGAAGCATTTGCCTGCCGGTATGAGGGCGGCGAATCCATGCTGCAGCTTGCGCAGCGTATTTATAACTTATTGGATGAGATCAAGGAGGAGTCCGATCAGAAGACATATATTCTGGTGGCGCACAACGGCATTGCCCGGATGGTGCAGTCCTATTTTCAGGATATGAGCAATGAGGAATTTGCGGCATTTGGCGTGAAGAACTGTCAAGTGGTGCGATATGACTTCTGAACGGCACAAGATGAGCATCGGCAGAAAAGAGGAACATTATGTTGAAACTGCAACAAGACATCTGCAGAGATGAAAAAGCGAATGAAATGATTTTGACATTTATCATGGAAAGGCTTAAACAGCTCGTAGAAAATGATGAAAATCTCGAGGTTGAAGAACGGGACAATCTGCTTTCGTGCATCTCTTCGACTGAAGACATTTCCCTGAGCAAAATGCTGCGGGAAACGCTTCTGGACTGCATCAACGATGAAATCGATCGTCTGGAAGAGGTTGAAGAATCGACTGTCAAAGAAATGCCGGATACCGATCGGAGTTATGTGATGTCCGTGCTGGAGACAGAATATGTTGGTCATGAGGACGACGAGGCATATCCGGAGCCGGCGCTTGCGCTCGGTATGGCAGAGGATCTTTTCGACTATGAAGAGTTACTGTTCGGACTGTGACCAAGGAATTTGCTGCACTCCTTTTTGGCTATAAATGAAATTTAGAGCCAAATAAAAGACATAGGTATTGGACGGTATTCTGTATACATGTTAGTCTATGCTCACGCAAATGAGGAAGTAAGTGTTTGGCAAGAAAGTAAATACAGAATATTGGGAAGATCATCTATGAATTATCTTGAACTATTTTCTCCTGATCTTCAGGAGTTCTATGAAAAAACGGCAGCCTTTTCGAGGGAAGAAATCAGCGTTGCGGATTATAAGGGATTTTCAGGCGGCTTCGGAAGCTATGCGCAGCGCGGGGCTCAAAAACATATGCTCCGCCTCAGAATGTCCGGCGGACGGATCACGCTGCCGATGCTGAAGGGAATCATCGACATTACAGAGAGATACGGTGTAGAGAGAATTAAGCTGACGACTTGTGAATCTGTTCAGCTGCACGATCTCAATGCGGATGTGCTCTGCCGGGCGATTCTTCCGGCATGGGAAGCCGGAATGATAACAAGAGGCGGTGGTGGAGACTTCCCACGGAATATTATGTGCGCCCCGCTTTCCGGTGTTGAGAGGGGCGAATACTTTGATGTTATGCCGTATGCCCTGCGTATGGGAGAGTATCTCATGAGCTTTATAAAGGGCACCAAGTTCCCGCGTAAGCTTAAGTGTTCCTTCACGAATTCTGAGAGCAATGCAGTGCATGCGACAATCCGCGATCTCGGATTTACAGCGAATGCGGACGGAACCTTCGATGTCTACATCTGCGGCGGAATGGGTTCCAATCCGAAGGTCGGCATAAAGGCGGCAGAGCATATTGCACCCGAAAAGATACGTTTTTATGCAAAGGCTATGGTGGAAACCTTTAAGGCGTATGGAAATTATGAGAACCGCGGCCGGGCACGGACAAGATATCTTCAGGAAACACTGGGTACAGACGGGCTTCTGAAGGCATTTCATGAAAAGCTGGCGGAGGCATTTCATGGAGAGGACCTTACGCTTACTGAGGAAGAAACGACAGGCGCTGCAAAAAAATTCAATGACGCACTGCTGCTGAAAATCGAAAGGACCGGAGCACGGGCAGAGGATTTGACGGCATATCGTGATCATAGGAGAGTATACATTCAGAAGCAGGAGGGACTTTGCGCTGTCTTTTACCAGCCGATCGGCGGCATGGTTTTGCCGAAGACATTGGCCGCAATCTATGAAGCGATAAAGGATATGGACTGCGTTGAGCTGCGGGTCACACCGGATGAAGGCGTATACATTCTGAATCTGACGGCGGCAGAGGCGGAGAAGGTGCTGAAGCTTACGGCGGACGGTGCCAGGAATCTTTTCGAAACATCGACAGCGTGTGTCGGTGCCAGGACTTGTCAGGTCGGAGTAGGGGATTCTCAGGGACTTCTCAGACTTTGTGTGGAGGAGCTCAGAAAGCATGACTATGCGGACGGTGTGCTTCCGCAGATACATATTTCGGGCTGTCCGTCTTCCTGCACGGGCCATTTTACGGCGGCAATCGGATTCCGTGGCGGCATGCGGCGGGTGGATGGCGTGATGCAGCCGGCATTTGCGATCTTTGTCGGCGGATGTGACAGGAAAGGCGCTGAGAAGCTTGCAGCGCCCGGAAAACTGATTTTGGTGAATGACATACCGAAGCTTCTGATTGATATAGCGGAGAGCGTTTCCGAAGCCGGAACAACTTATGACAAGTGGATCGTCGGAAATGAAGCAAAGCTGGATGAAATCATTGCGAAATATGCCGGGTGAGAAGCTGCTTGTGTTTTGAGCATCACCGGCAGCCGGCGCCTGTTCTTTGAGCTGTTCGAATACTCGAATACAGCTTGAAGGAGTCATCTAAATTGAGTACACTATGGATGTTCGGATTTCCTGGATGGTATTTAAAATTTAGATGAGGTTTGAAAATGGAAGAGGAATCATCACAAAAAAAATATGTTTTCAGAGGAGAGCTTGCGCTTCTCATCGTTGTCCTTATGAATAGCTTCGGCGTTGTGCTGATGTTGTACTCAGGCTCCGGCATATCAGCAATATCCAGTGTGCCCTACGCATTCTCGGAGGTATTTCCGAAGCTGACGCTCGGAACCTGGACTTACATTTTCCAGGCACTGCTGATCGCCTCCCTGATGATTTTGCGGAAACGATTCGTTTTGGAATATCTTTTCAGCTTTGTGGTCGGCTTTGCCTTCAGCATGATGCTCGACTTCTACAAAAGCTGGATCGGAATTCTTCCTTATACAATGCCGCTTCGCATCTGCTATTTCATCGCTAGCTACCTGCTTATCAGTTTGGGCATCGCATTTTCCAACCGCTGCGGTCTGCCGATTGTTCCGACAGACCTTTTCCCGCGGGAACTCTGTGCGATTCGGAAGCTGCAGTATTCCAGAGTGAAGGTGAGCTTTGATGTGATCTGTCTGGCAACGACCGCTGTCATTACCTTTGCTGGTCTCCATCACATTGAAGGACTCGGCATCGGCACGATCGTTGCGGCTTTCACCATGGGAAAGACCATCGGCTTTATAAACGAGCGGCTGGGCCGGCATTTCATTTGGAAAATCGACGATCGGCTGCGGGCGTTGCAGGGGAAATCGTCTGCCGTGTAATCAAGACCGTTGCGAGCGGTGCGGTATCTGCGGCAGTTGTCGGATAAATGTCGTTAAACTTGTACTTCGGCTGAAGCTATGTTATACTCCTGCCGACAAATCAAATAGGACAACGGGTGCTTCTCGGGAGCAGTTTTGCAACGGAATTTGATGCTGCGCGGCTCCTGGAAGAAGGTAAAAGGGAAGCAGGTGAAAATCCTGCACGATCTCGTCACTGTGATAAGGGAGTCTGCTGCAAAATGCGTCACTGGGCATTGCCTGGGAAGACAGCGGCAGATACGGATCTTTGAGCCAGGAAACCTGCCTGCTGTCCGGTACGGGAGTCAGACTCCGGACCACGAGGAATTGGTTGTACCGAAGATACCTGTTGAAAAACGGCGGGATTCTTTGCGATACAGTTCTGTATGCAAAAGAATTCCGCCTTTGTTTTTTCGTTTCCATGCGAATGGCAGTGCTTTTCACAGGCTCTTTTTGCAGTACCCTTCTGCTCCGGAATCTCTATTACCGGAAGACTGGTGAACCGCTGTATGAACTGCCGCGGCTCCATGAATTTAGCAGAAAGGATGCAAAGCAAAATGAGAAAATTCACAAACAAGCATGCGGCAGCTGTTGTGGCTGCATTGACATTGTCCGCCGGACTGTTGGCCGGCTGCGGAGGCAATTCCGGAACAGCAAGCAGCACGGAGACCACTGCAGCAAGTACTGCTGCTGAGACAACCGCAGCTGCTGAAACGGAAGCTGCAGAGGAAGGAGATGCCGACGAAATGGCAGCAAAGAATTGTGCCGATCTGATTGATGCCATCTATGTGCAGGAGCGTACAGATGATACCGATGCCCAGTGTGAGGCCGCAAAGGCTGCCTGGGATGCACTGACCGATACCCAGAAGGAGCTGGTAGAAGGCGAAAATGCTGATCCGGACTACTTCGGTCGTGATACCGGTGATGCAAGCCTTGATGACACCCGCAATGCCGATGACATTGGTGACAATGAGCTTCTTGTCGTAAGCTTCGGTACTTCCTTCAACAACAGCCGTGTGGCAGACATCAAGGGAATCGAGGATGCGCTGCAGGCCGCCTATCCGGACTGGAGTGTGCGTCGCGCCTTCACCGCACAGATCATCATCAATCATGTGCAGGCCCGGGATGGCGAGAAGATCGACAATATGGAGCAGGCACTGGATCGCGCGGTTGCCAACGGCGTAAAAAACCTGGTGGTGCAGCCGACACACCTCATGCACGGTGCCGAGTATGACGAGATGTGCGAGGCGATTGACAGCTATCGCGACAAGTTTGAAAGCGTCGCCATTGCCGAGCCACTGTTGGGTGAGGTCGGAAGTGATGCCGCTGTGATCAACGAGGACAAGGAGAACGTGGCCAAGGCTGTTACTTCGGCTGCCTGTGAGACTGCCGGTTATGAAAATGCTGCAGCTGCCGCAGAAGACGGCACCGCCTTTGTGTTCATGGGCCACGGCACAAGCCATACCGCAAAGGTAAGCTACAGCCAGATGCAGACCGCCATGGAGACGATCGGATATGCAAATGTCTTCATCGGTACTGTTGAAGGAGAGCCTGAGGATACTGCCTGCGAAGCCGTCATTGAAAAGGTCAAGGAGGCCGGCTACAGCAAAGTGATCCTGCGTCCGCTGATGGTGGTGGCCGGTGACCATGCCAACAACGATATGGCCGGAAGTGATGACGATTCCTGGCTCAGCCAGTTTGAGGCTGCCGGCTGCTTCAACAGTGTGGACACGCAGATTGCCGGACTCGGTGAAATTGCCGATATCCAGGCTCTGTATACAGCCCATACCCAGGCGGCTATCGACAGTCTGAAGGCCTGATTCCGACAGAACTGAATTATAATCATGATTGAAACTATGCCCGAAGAAAATCTCTTCGGGCATAGTTATTAGGAAATGTGCAGTTGCTATGATAAAAAACACATATATCGGTTTTATATTTGCGGCGCTGCTTCTGACGGGCTGCTCTGCATCCTCTCTGGATGATAATGTCGGCGATACCGTGATAGCGGAAGCGTACCCGTTGCAGTACGCGCAGCAGTTTTCTGCGGACTGTTTAAGTGACGGCTGCTATCTCATTACAATAGAGGATCAGCAGTATCTGGTGGTGCCGGAGGGGATCACACCTTCAGAGAACCAATATCCTTCGGCGGTTGTCCTTCAGCAGCCCCTCGACAGCATTTACCTCGTGTCTTCCAGCGCGATGGATCCGATTCTCGCCCTGGACGGACTGGACGCCGTGAAGCTCAGCGGTACGCAGGCAAACTCTTGGTACCTGCCGGAAGCGCGGGAAGCAATGGAAGACGGCCGGCTTCAATATGCCGGAAAATACAGTATGCCGGATTATGAGACGATTCTTGCGGCAAACTGTGATCTGGCCATTGAAAATACCATGATTTACCACACGCCGGAGGTGAAGGAGGAGCTGGAGCGCTTCGGTATACCGGTGCTGGTGGAGCGGTCCAGCTATGAAAGTGACCCGCTCGCACGCATGGAATGGGTCAAGCTCTACGGCATATTGCTCGGAAAAACGGAAGAAGCCGAGCAGATTTTTGATGCAGCGGCAGAACGCATTGCGTCCCTGCGTGAGCAGACGCCCACCTGGAAAACGGCAGCCTTCTTTTCGGTAACCTCCAACAATCTGGTCACGGTGCGGAAGGGCGGCGATTATGTGGCAAAAATGATTGAGATGGCCGGCGGAAGCTATGTGTTTTCCAATCTGACCGATGATGGAAACAATCTTGCTACCGTCAACATTTCCCTCGAAGACTTTTATGCTGGCGCTAAGGATGCGGATGTGCTGATCTACAACAGCACGATTGAAGGAAATCTGGACAGTCTGGACGCACTGATTGAAAAGTGTCCGATGCTGGCGGACTTTAAGGCGGTACAGAACGGAGATGTGTGGTGTACGGCCCAGAGTCTGTTCCAGCAGAGTATGTCGCTTGCTGATCTCATTCTGGATATGAATAAGATCTTTACGGAAGGAACACCGGAGGACAGTGCGCTGACGTTTCTGACACGGCTTCGGTAAACGGAGAAAGGAGTCTGCATGTACAGCAGAAAACGACTGACAATCGCATATCTGTCGATGGGAATTGCGCTGCTGATTCTCTTCACACTGAATCTCTTCTGGGGCAGCGTAAGTCTCGCGCCGACAGAGGTTTTTGCGGTGCTGTCCGGCCGGAAATCCGATGTGCTCGCGACCGGCATTTTGCTGCAGCTTCGGCTTCCACGGGCCATCATGGCGGTACTGTTGGGAGCTGCTCTCAGTACAGCGGGCTATCTCCTACAGACTTTTTTTGCGAACCCCATTGCTGGGCCGTTCGTCATGGGCATTTCCAGCGGGGCAAAGCTTGCGGTGGCGCTTACAATGGTCATCTTTCTGAACTGCGGCCTGCTGACCAGCTCCGTTGCATTGATTGTAGCGGCGTTTATCGGGGCAATGCTGGCGATGCTTCTGGTGCTGGCGGCAGCCCGCCGGGTACAGCACATGAGCATTCTTGTGATTTGCGGTGTGATGATCGGCTATATCTGCTCCGCTATCACCGACATCGTGGTAGCCTTTGCCCAGGATTCCAATATCGTGAATCTTCACAACTGGTCCATGGGAAGCTTTTCCGGAAGCAGCTGGGGAAATGTCGGTGCTGCTGCAGCCGTGGTACTGCCCTGTCTTTTTCTGAGCATTCTGCTGTCAAAGCCCATGGCAGCCTACCAAATGGGAGAGAGCTATGCCCGCAGTGTCGGTGTGCCGCTGCGGCGCTTCGCCATGGCATTGGTACTGCTGTCCAGTTTGCTGGCAGCCTGCGTCACCGCCTTTGCCGGACCGATTTCCTTTGTGGGAATTGCAGTGCCGCATCTTGTAAAGCAGACGCTGCACAGTGCGAAGCCGTTGCATGTCCTGCCGGGCTGTGTTCTCGGTGGTGCGGCTTTCTGTTTATTCTGTGACCTCATTGCCCGGAGCCTGTTCAGTCCTACTGAGCTGTCCATCAGTTCTGTCACCGCTGTCTTCGGCGCACCTGTGGTGGTTTTTATGCTGCTGCACCGACACAGCGGGCAAAGCAGGCCATAAGCTATTCTGAAGCAAAAAATCTTTCCATATTGACTTGGAGTCGACTTCAGGTATTATGCTGTCCTCGGATAAGAAGAAGCGGCTGCAGCAGTGTGTGCGAAACATTTGCCGCATATGCAAAGACAAAGAAATGCAGTTTGCTGAGGAGAAAGTGAGGACTGAAAATGAACAAAGATGTAATGCTTGTAACCGGTGCCGGTCAGATTTCCGTGGCTATAGCAAGACGCATGGGACACGGAAAGAAAATCTTCATGGGCGATAAGAAGCCGGAAAATGCGGCGGCAATCGCGGAAATTATGAACAGTGCCGGCTTTGACGTAACGCCCGTGGAGATGGATCTGTCCTCGAGAGAGAGTATCCAGGGCTTCATTGCAAAGGCACGCGAATACGGCGAGATTAAAATGCTGGTGAATGGTGCCGGGGTATCGCCGAGTCAGGCACCGATTGAGGCCATTCTGAAGGTGGATCTCTACGGTACAGCCGTGCTGCTGGAGGAAGTCGGAAAGGTGATCGCAGCGGGCGGTGTCGGCGTGACGATTTCCAGTCAGTCCGGCTGGCGGATGCCTGCCCTGACTGCAGAGCAGGATGAGCAGCTGGCAACGGCGCCGACGGAGGAACTGCTGAAGCTCAATATTCTGCAGCCGGAAAACATCCGCGATACACTTCATGCCTATCAGCTCGCGAAGCGCTGCAACGAAAAGCGTGTGATGGCGCAGGCGGTAGAATGGGGGAAGCGCGGTGCACGTCTGAATGCAATTGCACCGGGCATTATCGTGACGCCGCTGGCAGTGGATGAATTCAACGGTCCCCGCGGTGATTTCTATAAAAACATGTTCGCAAGGTGCCCGGCAGGCCGTCCCGGAACCGCAGACGAGGTGGCAAATGTCGCCGAGCTCCTGATGAGTGATAAGGGCGCTTTTATCACAGGCTCCACTTTCCTGGCAGACGGCGGTGCGACCGCCAGCTACTATTACGGTCCGCTTCGCCCGGAGACGAAGTAAATATATCTATCCGAATAAAACGTGCAGCCGCCCGGTTTTTAGACCGGGCGGCTTTTTCGCGCATCGCGAAGCGATGAGGCGATGCAGTGCTAAAAAGTTATATTGATAAATTTTAATTAAAATCGGCTGAAATATTTTTTAGTAATTTATGTGATGTGCAGTAACTGTATATGCAGGCAACA
>CAZJQX010000060.1:0-13920 GCA_964548305.1 uncultured Lachnospiraceae bacterium | reverse complement strand
GGCCGAAACCCTTGTAAATCCAATGGTTTCAGCCTCTTTGAAATTATTCAAGCTCAATCGTTCCAGGCGGTTTTGATGTGAGATCGTACATTACGCGATTGACGCCCTTCACCTCATTGATGATTCTGCTCATCACTGTCTGCAGCACCTCAAACGGAATCTGAGCTGCTTCTGCCGTCATGAAGTCAATGGTACGGACGGCCCGGACCACAACCGCATAGTCGTAGGTTCTCTCGTCACCCATCACACCCACAGAACGCATATTGGACAGCGCTGCGAAGTACTGATTCGGCATCCAAGGCGCTTCCGTGCCATATTCTTCCTTATAGGCTTTTGCTGCCGCATCCACCTCTGTACGGTAAATGTAGTCAGCGTCCTGCACGATGCGCACCTTTTCTGCTGTGACTTCTCCGATGATGCGGATGCCAAGACCGGGTCCCGGGAACGGCTGACGGAAAACCAGATACTCCGGAAGTCCGAGCTCCAGGCCGACCTTACGCACCTCATCCTTGAAGAGATTGCGGAGCGGCTCGATGATCTCCTTGAAATCCACATAATCCGGGAGACCGCCGACATTATGATGCGACTTAATCACAACGGATTCTCCGCCGAGACCGGATTCCACAACATCCGGATAAATGGTTCCCTGTGCCAGGAAATCCACTGTGCCGATCTTCTTAGCCTCTTCCTCGAAGACACGGATAAACTCTTCTCCGATGATCTTCCGCTTCCGCTCCGGCTCTTCCACACCGGCAAGCTTCGCGTAATACCGCTCCTGCGCATTTACACGCACAAAGTTGATGTCGAAATCACCGTTTGGACCAAAGACGCCCTCTACCTCGTCGCCTTCATTTTTTCGAAGAAGACCGTGGTCAACAAACACGCATGTCAGCTGTTTGCCGATGGCCTTGGCCAGCAGAGCTGCCAGAACAGAAGAATCCACACCGCCGGACAGTGCCAGAAGCACCTTGCCGCTGCCGACCTTCTCGCGGATTTCGCGGATTGTGGTTTCCACAAAGGAATCCATCTTCCAATCACCTGATGTCTGACAGATATTCCGCACAAAGTTGTTCAAAATTTCCTTGCCCTGAACCGTATGCAGCACCTCAGGATGGAACTGGATCGCATACAGCTTCTTCTCTTCATTTGCCGCTGCGGCCACCGGACAGTCTGCCGTATGGGCAATGATCTCAAAGCCGGGCGCTGTCTTCGAAATGTAGTCGAAATGGCTCATCCAGACGATCGTTTCATCGGTTACACCGGCAAACAGACTGTCCTTTGCGCCATCGATGAAGGTCTCGGTTTTTCCGTACTCACGCACGGGTGCCTTCTCCACCTTTCCGCCCAGCACATGCATCATCAGCTGTGCGCCGTAGCAGAGTCCCAGCACCGGAATACCCAGCTCGAAGAGCTCCTTTGTATAGGTCGGAGCACCTTCCTCGTAGCAGCTGTTCGGGCCGCCGGTCAGGATGATTCCCTTCGGATTCATTGCCTTGATCTTTTCCAGATCCGTTCTGTAGGAATAAATTTCACAATAGACGTTGCATTCGCGGACACGGCGTGCCACCAGCTGATTATACTGGCCGCCAAAGTCCAATACAACTACAAGTTCTTTTGCCATTTTCCCTCCATATATATACGTTCCTGCTTTCACCTCGCCTGCGCGATTAAGCTCAATTATACGTGCTTACCGGCTGCTGTGGCAAGGGGAAATGCTTTCGGGCCCGACAACATTTCCCCACAATACGATCAGAGCAGCATTATCCTATAAAAAAGTCGCAGCCTTCAATTTCAGCTGCGACTTTTGAGTGGACCTGATGGGAGTCGAACCCATGTCCGAAAACGAATTCCCTTTCCTTCTACTATCATAGTACGCTTCTGAGATTCCCCATCAGCATGAGATGCGCACGTCTCCCGCTGACCGGTATCCTCTGATACGCCCACATCCGGGAGGAACCGGAATGTGTCGTTTCTCACATAGTCGAGGCCAGATTCTCAAAGTGTGAGTGCTTTGAGGCTGACCGACAGCTTACGCTGCCAGTGCTACGTTGTTATCGTTAGCGTTTAATTTTAAGTTGGCACTTAACGCGCTCGCCGTACGGATAGCTTCTAAAGCTGCATCGTCCCCGTCGAAACCGGTACAAGCCCATGTAGAATCCTATGTAGTATAGCCGATTTTTTCTGATCTGTAAATAAAGCCGCACATGAATTCATGGATTTTTTTCGAGTTTCAAAGCAGGCTGTTTGCTTTCGCTTGTGCACCGGCGCCGCCAGTTATCCTTCTTTTGTATACTTTCAACTTTTGCCGCATAGTTATTATTCGTTTTCTATACATCTCATGCTGATTTTCTGCATTTCCATGAATATAACTTTGTTCGATTCTATGTGATAGTTATTGAACTTAGGAGATTATTATGCAAAACAGTTCAAAAAATCAGAAAAAATACGACAGTGAACCAGAATTCGACTGGGAACTTTTCGGAAGAAATGTACGTAAGTATCGTAAACGCAAAAAATTAACCCAGGAGCAGCTAGCGGAGCTCTGCGGCATGCAGCCGAATTCCATTTCCCGTATCGAAAAGGGAAGCGCCGGCACAAAAATGTCAGTACTCAAATCTCTGTCAAATGCCCTGGAGGTGTCTCCGGATGCCCTGCTTCAGGGAAATTTCGATGCAAAAAACAGCCGTTATGCCGAGCATTTTTATGGACTTCGGGACGATCTGATCGATCAGATCACTGACACCATTCAGAGCTTTTTCGACGCAGAAGCAAAACGCCAGAATGTAGACAGCTATGAAAGCCGTCATCGGAACAAAGAACGAATCCTAGACCCTGCCGTAGAATACAACACATTGAACAAGCCCACAGCGGATCCGAATCTGCCGGAAAAGACCGACAGACGCCGGAAACCATACGATAGAAAATAAAGGGTTCGCTGAGCGCTTCAAGTTCGAAGCCATGCTTGAAGAGCCCTGCATCAGACAGAGCTCTTCTCTTTCTACTGCAAATACTTTGCCAAGTACTTTCCGGTGTAGGATTTCTTCACACCGACAATTTCCTCCGGCGTGCCGGAGGCCACCACTGTACCGCCGCGTTCACCGCCCTCCGGGCCGATATCAATGATATAATCTGCACACTTTATCACATCCAGATTATGCTCGATGACCACCACCGTGTTGCCGTTGGCAGCCAGCTGATCCAGCATCTGTACCAGACGATTCACATCCTCAAAGTGCAGACCGGTGGTGGGCTCATCCAGGATATAAATGGTTTTTCCCGTGCCCCGGCGGCTCAGCTCCGCCGCCAGTTTGATTCGCTGAGCCTCACCGCCGGACAGCTCCGTGCTGGGCTGTCCCAGCCGCACGTAGCCAAGCCCCACATCATTAAGGGTCTGAATCTTTCGGGTAATGGAAGGCACGTTTTTAAAGAATTCCAGCGCCTCCTCCACCGTCATGTTCAGCACATCATAAATGCTCTTTCCCTTATACTTCACGTCCAGCGTTTCCCGGTTGTAGCGCTTTCCGCCGCAGACCTCACAAGGCACGTAGACATCCGGCAGGAAATGCATCTCTATCTTCACAATGCCGTCACCGGAACAAGCCTCGCAGCGGCCTCCCTTCACATTGAAGGAAAAACGCCCCTTGCTGTAGCCCTTAGCCTTGGCATCGCTGGTGGCCGCGAAAAGATCCCGGATCAGATCAAAAACGCCGGTATAGGTTGCCGGATTGGACCGCGGCGTGCGCCCGATGGGACTCTGATCAATGCTGATGACCTTATCCAGCTGCTCCAGACCCTCGATGGTATTATGCTTTCCCGGAATGGTTCTGGCACGATTCAGCTTTTTAGCCAATGTCTTGTAAAGGATTTCATTTACCAAAGAGGACTTGCCGGAGCCCGACACACCGGTCACGCAGGTAAATACCCCCAGAGGGAATGCAACGTCTATGTTCTTCAGGTTATTTTCCCGGGCACCACGCACGGTGATCCACCCACGTGGTTCACGTCTCGTCCCCGGCACCGCAATTTTCTTCTTGCCGCTCAGATATTGTCCGGTAATGCTTTCGGGCACCTGCATGATTTCCTCCGCCGTACCCTTGGCCACCACCTGTCCGCCGTTTTCTCCGGCGCCCGGCCCAATGTCCACGATGAAATCCGCTGCCCGCATGGTGTCCTCGTCATGCTCTACCACGATCACGGAATTTCCAAGATCTCGAAGATGCTTTAATGTTGCAATGAGGCGGTCATTGTCCCGCTGATGCAGTCCGATACTGGGCTCATCCAGAATATAGGCAACGCCCACAAGGCCGGAGCCGATCTGCGTGGCCAGACGAATACGCTGGGCCTCACCGCCGGACAAAGTGCCTGCCGCCCGGGACAGGCTCAGGTAATCCAGTCCCACATCCAGCATAAAACGGCTTCGGGCACGGATCTCCCGAATCACCAGATCTCCGATTTTATGCTGCGTTTCTGTCAGCTCCAGCTTCTCCAGCCAGTCATAGAACTTCTCCATGGAAAGCTCTGTCAGTGCATGAATATTCAGATTTCCCACCGTCACCGCCAGTGAAGAGGGCTTTAAGCGGGCACCATGACAGGCCGGGCAGGGAGTGACGCGCATGAACTGCTCATACTCCGCCTTCATTTTTTCGGAAAAGCACTCCTTGTAACGGCGATTCACATTTTCCACCAATCCCTCAAAAGCCACATGATGCACGTTTCCACGGCCAAACTGGGATTTGTAATGCACCGTAACCTTCTCACCGTGGGTACCATTCAGAATGATGTCCCGGGCCTCCGGACTCAGCTCCCGGAACGGCGTATCCAGACTGAAATGATAGGCCTCCGAAAGAGAAATCAGCATAGCATGCGTGAAGCTGCCCTCATCCTTGGAATTCATCCATCCAAGAACAGAAATGGCCCCCTGGTTCAGAGACAGACTCTCATCGGGGATCATCAGAGCCACATCAAACTCCGACTTGGAGCCGATGCCGAAGCATTCCGGACAGGCGCCGAAGGGATTGTTGAAGGAAAAGCTTCGAGGCTCGATCTCTTCAATGCTGACACCGCAGTCCGGACAAGCAAAGCTGGTGGACAGGTTCATGGGCTCACCGCCAATGACATCCACCGTCAGAAGACCGTCAGACAGAGCAACCGCCTGCTCTATAGACTCAGCCAGACGCTTACCGATGCCTTGACGAATCACAAGGCGATCCACAACAATCTCAACAGTATGCCGCAGGTTTTTCTCAAGTTTGATTTCCTCCGACAGATCATACATATTTCCATCAATGCGCACCCGCACATAGCCGGACTTCCGGGCACTGGCCAATACCTTCTCGTGCATGCCCTTCTTGCCCCGGACGATAGGTGCCAGAAGCTGAATCCGCGTGCTCTCCGGCAGACACAGCAGCTGATCCACCATTTCATCCACCGTCTGCCGCTTGATCTCCCGACCGCACTTCGGACAATGGGGAATGCCGATCCTGGCATAGAGAAGCCGGAGATAATCATAAATCTCCGTTACCGTTCCCACGGTAGATCTGGGGTTCCGGTTGGTGGACTTCTGGTCAATGGAAATGGCCGGAGACAGGCCCTCGATAGATTCCACCTCCGGCTTCTCCATCTGGCCCAGGAACTGCCGGGCATAGGAGGACAGCGACTCCATATATCTCCGCTGTCCCTCTGCATAGATGGTGTCGAAGGCCAGGGAGGATTTTCCGGAACCGGAAAGTCCGGTCAGCACCACAAGCTCATCTCTGGGAATATCCAGATCGATGTGCTTCAGGTTATGTTCACTGGCTCCCCGGATCTTAATATATTTCTTTTCCATTTAAAAACCTCATTACAAGCTTTGATTACTGCAAAAAAGCCAGCAAACTTACGTTTGCCAGCTAATTCTAACACGATTATAAAAATTCTTCAAGCCCGCTTACAGCACCTTCGAGAGAAATGCCTTCAGCCGGGGATTGTCCTGGTGTGCGAAGAATTCCTCCGGCGCAGCTTCTGTGACGAAGTTACCGCCTTCCAGGAACATTACCCGGTCTGCCACCTCTCGGGCAAAGCCCATCTCATGCGTAACCACCACCATGGTCATATCTTCCTCGGCGAGCTGCTTCATAACCTGCAGCACCTCGCCGACCATCTCCGGATCCAGCGCAGAGGTTGGCTCATCAAAAAGCATCACATCCGGATGCATGGCCAGGGCCCGAACAATGGCCACTCTCTGCTGCTGTCCGCCGGAAAGCTGCAGTGGAAAGTTCTGTGCCTTTTCCCGCAGTCCGACACGCTCCAGAAGCTCCAGCGCCTCCTTCTCCGCCTCAGCCCTGCTGCGGCGCAGCAGCTTCATCGGTGCCAGCGTCAGATTGTCCAGAATACTCATATGCGGAAAAAGATTGAACTGCTGAAACACCATGCCCATTTTCTGCCGCAGCTTGTCCACATCCGCCTTCGGATCCGTAATGTCCTTCTCCTCCACCAGAATATGACCGTCCGTGGGTTTCTCCAGCAGATTCAGGCAGCGCAGAAATGTGGATTTTCCGGAGCCGGAGGGACCGATGACACAGACCACCTCGCCCTTTCGGATTTTTGTGGAAATGTTGTTCAGCACCGTAAGCTCTCCAAAGCGCTTCGAAAGCTGCTGCACATCAATGAGTACGTCACCCTTTTCGTATGTTTTATCGCTCATTCTGTCTCATTCTCCTTTCAAAACGCTTCTCCAGTCTGGTAAGTCCCAGCGTCAGCACCAGGTAGATAAGGGCCACCATCAGGAGGGATGTCCAGGAATCGTAGGTTCTGGAACGGATAATGTCGCCGCCCTTCGTAAGATCCTGCACGCCCACATAGCCGGCCACAGAGGTTTCCTTAATCAGCACAATGAACTCGTTAAAAATGGCCGGAAGAACATTCTTCAGTGCCTGCGGCATGATAATGAAGCGCATGGTCTCACTGTAATTGAAGCCCAGAGACCGTCCTGCCTCCATTTGTCCGTTGGGAATGGACATGATGCCGGAGCGGATGATCTCCGCCACATAGGCAGCAGAGTTTACGCCAAAGGCAATGGAGGCCACGAAAATACCCGTGAAGAAGCGCGCCGTAAAAATACAGTAATAGGCAATCATCAGCTGTACAACCGAAGGCGTGCCGCGGATCACCGCCAGATACAGCCGGCAGATCATATCTGCCAGCTTCAGCTTGCCTGTCTTGTCATGCGTGGCCCGGATTACCGCGATAATGAAGCCCAAAAGCACGCCGATCAGCAAGGCAAATACAGTGATGATCAGGGTGTTCTTGGTACCGTTTGCCAGGTACATCCACCTCTGGTCCTTCACCAGGTTCATGTACAGTCTTTCTTGGATTCCCACGCTTCTCTTCCTCCTGTTTTCCTTCTGTTCTCAGGTTTTTCCCCTTCGCAGAAAATGGCGCCGCCGAAGCGACGCCACCCTGCATTCTCGGATATGTTATATCTTATTCTGCTGTGATGTACTTTGCAACAATTTCATCCAGCTTTCCGCTTTCCTTCAGCTCCTTGATGGCTGCGTTGATGCCGTCCAGCAGCTCAGTGTTGCCCTTCTTTACGCAGATTGCGTAATTTTCCTCAGCATACGGTGTATCCAGAAGCTTGAGACCCTCGTTCTGCTCTACAAAAACCTTTGCCGGGTTGTTGTCGATGATCACGGCATCTACCTTGCCGGCCTGCAGTGCGGTTACCGCATCGGCGCCCTTCGGGAATCTCTGTACATTCTCCTCACCGAAGTCATCTGTGCAATACAGATCGCCTGTGGTACCCTGCTGAACACCGATCACCTTGCCCTGAAGGTCATCTGTACCGGCAATATCGGAATCATCCTTCACAATGATGGCCTGCACAGCGCTTGCATAGCTGTCGGAGAAATCCACCTGTGTCTTACGATCCTCTGTAATGGTCATGCCGGCCGCACCGAAATCAGCCTTATCTGCCTGAATAGCCGGGATAATGGAATCGAATGAAATGTCGGATACCTCGAAATCAGCGCCCATCTGCTCTGCAATGGCACGTGCGATTTCTACATCAATACCCACGATATCGTTGCCGTCATGGTACTCATAGGGCGGAAACTCTGCATTGGTTGCCATAACCAGAGTCTTGCCTGCATAGGAGGACTCTCCTGCTGCCTTGGTCTCCTCAGCAGCGGCGTCTGTACCTGCTGCGGTAGTTGCCTCTTCCTCTGCTGCCGTTGTTGCAGCCTCTGTTGCTGCTTCTGTGGTTGCTGCCGCTGTTGTTGTAGCTGTGCTGCCGGAACCGCATGCGGTCACTGTCAATGCAGCAAATGCTGCCATTGCGATGGCTGTCATCTTCTTCATAATCTTACTCTCCTCTCCAAACAGGTCTGCATATTTATGGAAATGTTGATGAAATTTATGCAGCCTTGATAGATAGAAATTATATACAGCTTTTTTTTCTTGTCAAGGGAATAGCGCTTCACGGCAGCCTGTTGAGATAATGCCGGATGCGCTGCTGCACAAGCCCCGCCAGAAGTCCTATGACTGCTCCGGCAGCCATGCCGGCAACCAGAAGAACAGGGAAATAATAAAGAAGGACAGATGAATGCAGAAGAAAAACCGCTGCCAGGAGCTGTCCGACATTGTGCATGACACCTCCGGTGATGCTCACCATGACGGAGGAAAAACCACCGAGTCGCCGAAGCAGCAGCATAGCGGCAAGACTCAAAATAAATCCGCTCAGAGAATAGCTGAGGGTCATGGCATTGCCGAAGGTAGCAGACACCAGGAGAATGCGGAGAAAGCTGATCAGCATCGTCGGCAAAACGCCCAGGCTGTAAAGTCCCGTCACCGTCACCAGATTCGGCAGTCCCAGCTTCACACCCGGAATACCGATGTTCACCGGCAGAATGGCCTCGACATAGCTCAGCACCATGCTTAGCGCCAGCAGCAGACCATAGAGACTCACGCGTTTTGCTGCGTTGTCGGTCATAGTGATTACCTCCCTTCCAAAAAAGCAGAGGGCTTTGCTATACGCAAAGCCTTTTATACGCTCGCCACTAAGGCATCTAACAGATAATAAAAAATCACCCACCGGCACCTCGCAAGCATAGCCTGCGCTGCGCCGGTGGGCGATGAAGAGCAGTATAATACCGCTCGCTTCGTCTTTTCTTCGATTCACGCTTGTTGCAGCAGACACCGTTCGTTTCCTACAGATGTCTTATTTATACAATAAGGTACAATCCAACAGAAAAATTAAAGCTTTACTACGTTGGTTGCCTGCGGTCCCTTAGCACCGTCAACGACTTCGAACTCAACGGCCTGACCCTCTTCCAGAGACTTGAAGCCGTCGCCTACGAGTCCTGAATAGTGCACGAATACGTCCTTACCTGTTTCATCAGAGATAAAGCCATATCCCTTCTGGTTGTTAAACCACTTCACTGTACCCTTCATTAGATATACCTCCAAAATCTACTGCTGCCTGATTGCCGCAGTAATTTGGATATTAGCATAAAGGCTTCCTTGCGTCAATTAAAAATGAAAGCAATTTCCGTAAAATCCATTTATCTGGAACGTTCATACAACGCCTTCAGCTCGATGCCGGTGAAGAGGTAATGCTTTCCGCAGAAGTCGCAGTTTACCTCCTGCGGCTTGCCTTCGTCAATCAGGCTCTTCAGCTCGTTCCTGCCGATGGAAATGAGGGCCCGCTCCACGCGCTCCCTGCTGCAGCCGCAGTGATAGCTGACCTCCTTGCGGTCGTTGATCTCCAGCTGCATATCTCCCAGAATCTGCGTGAGAATGTCCTCAGGCGTCATGCCCTGCTCCAGCATTGTGGTGACGGAATGCACCTCGGAAAGCCGTGTCTCCAGAGCGGAAATCACATCCTCTGAAGCGCCCGGCATCAGCTGGATGATGAAGCCGCCTGCCTGGCTGACAACATTATCCTTCGACAGCAGAACGCCCAGTCCCACAGAAGAGGGCACCTGCTCGCTGGCAGCGAAGTAATAAGTAAGATCCTCTGCAATTTCGCCGGAAAGCAGCGCAGTCTGGCCCACATAGGGCTCCTTCAGTCCGATATCCCGGATCACGGAAAGGTTTCCCTTGCCTACGGCGCCGCCGACATTTAAATGACCTGCTGCATTGGGCGGCAGCATCACATTGGGATTCGCGCAATAGCCCTTCACATGGCCGTTGGCATCCGCCGTCACTGTCATGCTTCGAAGCGGACCGTCGCCCTTTACCGTCAGAGTCAGAAGATCCTTCTCCCCCTTCATATCCACTGCCATCATCAGGGCAGCGCTCATGAGTCTGCCCACCGCAGCGGTACAGATGGGGAAGGTATTGTGAATCCGACGCTGCTCCTCGCAGACACCTGCGGTGGTGCATGCAAAGGCACGGATCTGTCCTTCCGCTGCCGTTGCACGAATCACATAGTTTTCAGCCATCTTTATGCCTCACCCTGAAGGGCCTTCAGCTCCATCTCTTGATCCTTCCGCATGCAGCACTTCTTGTACTTCTTGCCGGAGCCGCAGGGGCAGGCGTCATTCGGGTAAATCTTCTTGGTCTCGCGGCGCACGGTGCCGGACTTCTTCTGCTCCTTGTAGAGCTCTGTACGGCGCTCCTCTGTCAGGATGCTGTCCCACTGAGACAGGCCGTAAAGCCAGCTTGCCTTAGCAGCCACCATGTTGTAGTAAAGCTTCTCCGGATCGATTTCGATCTTCACCTGAGTGTTCTCATCCATGGTCTCGATCGGATTCTCGTAGCCCTTCAGAGACTCATTGATGCCGTCCAGTACGCCGGTGAAATGGAACACATCCATATGGAAATGCTCAGCCAGATCCTTCACGCTGCCCTCAAAAACATGGGAAGGATCGGTCAGAACCTCCTCATAGAAAGCCTTCTCCATTGTAAAATAATCCTGCCAGAGCTGCTCCTGCTCTGCCTTTGAAAGGCCGTTTCCGTATGCCTGAACTCTCCATGTTTCCAGTAATGTTGCCATATTATTCTCCTTTATTTATGCCATTGTGCCGGACGAAGTCCGCCCGGACACAGAATAGAGCTATTATACGCATAGATTTGCGATTTTTCAATTCCTCAATTTTCCTCTATGCTCTCATATTCATCCGAGCTCAAAGGCAGCTGCTTCCTTCGAAGCTCCCGGTTTGCCAGCTGGGAAATCAGATTCAGAATCACTGCCCAAAGCGGCACGGCGATAATCATACCCACGAAGCCGAAGAGGCCGCCGAAAAGCAGGATGGAGAACAATACCCAGAAGCTGGACAGCCCCGTGGAATTTCCCAGGATTCTCGGGCCGATGACATTACCATCCAACTGCTGAATCACCAGAATTGCCACCGCGAAATAAATACTCTTGATGGGGCTGACCATAAGGATCAGGACAAAGCAGGGAATAGCGCCGATGAAGGGACCGAAGAAGGGAATCACGTTGGTGACACCTACAATAACGGAAACCAGCATGGTATAGGGCATCTGCATGATGCTGAGCACCACAAAGGTGAGAATGCCGATAATGATGGAATCCACCACTTTGCCGACGATGAATCCGCCGAACATTTTGTTGATAAACTGGCACTCCCGAATCACCGCCCGGGCCCAGTTTACCGGCAGGGCGGCAAAGATCAGCTTTCGGCTCTGGCGCAGAAGCTTTTCCTTCATATTCAAAAGATAGGCCATCACGATGAGACCGATGATAATGTTTTTGATCCAGACAACAGCGGACAGGAGGCCTACAGACAGTGAAGCCATTATGCTTTTCACATTCGGGAACAGCGTGTCCTTCAGGAAGCCGCTGAGCACAGCCTCTGCCTGGGAATAAATCTGCTCCAGCATCTCCTGGGCATCCGGATAATCGGCAAGCTTCACCGCCGTTTCCTCATAAAAGGCCGCCACATTATCCGGCAGCGTGTTGGCCAGGTTGGTGATGGACTGAACAATCTCCGGAATGATCATGGATACCAGGCCGACAGCGATAAAAATCAGCACCACCACAGAAGTCAGCGTAGCAATGCCGCGGCAGAACATCTGGTGGGCCCCCGGCTCACTCTTTTTTGAGAAAAGACTTTCAAGACTCTGATTGACCCGGTCATAAATGGGGCACATGATATAGGCGAACACAGCGCCGTAAATGACGGGGGCAAGGATAGACAGCAGCTTTCCCAGCGCAGCGGACACTGCACTGATGTGAAAAATCAGATAGACGACACCCACCGCAGCCGCACTGACCACAAAGGCGGTAACGCCCCATCGAATCTGATTCTCCCAGTTTTCTTTTTTCATAGCAATCCTTTCTGTGTGCTTAAAGCAGCGTACAGAAAAGCCCCCTATACATTTTCTGTACTAAAAGGGCTCTACATCAAAGGATGCAGAGCCTCTTATTTCACTCAAATACAGAGAAACCAGAACGCCGTACTACACGCTTGACTCCTAGCGCTCAGCCAGGTGGGTCTCCGCAAGGATATATCTAAGGTCCTTTACCAAAAGGAAGGCATGATATCAATATCACAGATATAGGAATCCCGTATGTCAAATTTGTAGGTTCAATTTGTGCAGACTCGAACGCCCCAGCAACTCTCTGCTATCTGGATTATAGCAAATGCCTTTTCTGAATTCAAGGACAATCTATGGCTTCACAGAATACTCATAAATCAGAAGCAGCACACCTTCTTTTACGGAAATGTCGGCGGCGCTGCCGACGAACTCGTTGCTGAGGCCCGTCGGCGTGCAGTTGTTTAATGTAACATTTTCCACCACATACTTAAAGCCCCGCTCTGTCACCCCCTCAGCGGTATCCGAAAGCGCCAGAGCCGAAAAATAGCCCTTCTGCTCCGGCGGGAAGGATACACTTTCGTTGGCAATGGCGGTTACCACCTGGTGCGCACTATAGAGATAGCCATGAAGCCCCCGCCGGGCCAGGAAGCCCAGGATCTGAAAGTTCGCAATGCTGTGGTCGATGCGCTCGCCGCCGGTGGCACCCAGAAGATGAAATTCCTCATATCCCTTTTCTATACCGATGCGGATACAGGCCAGAAGATCCGGATCATTTTTGACAGGATCGATGACCCGGGTTTCAATGCCCTCATAATTGCGGGCCTCCAGGTGATGAATGTACTCCGCTTTCTCCGCATCCTCAAAGATGGACAGGCCGGAAACCGGTCCGGTAACGCCGGTCACCCCGGGGATATGCATGGAATCAAAGTCCCCCACCAGAAGATTCGGCCGGATACCCAGCGGCTTCAGATGCGCATAGCCGCCGTCTGCTGCGATGAGATAATCCTCTTCTGTCAATGCAAAGGGAAAGCCGTAGAAATCCCCGGCTCCCACAATGATGCAGCGTCCTTTCATCTCTCCTCTCACCTCCTGAGCTTTTGGAAGAACATGGCCAGAAGCTCCTGACATTCCTCCAGCAGGATGCCGTCCTTCTGCTCCGCCTGATGATTGAGCCCCGGCTGCTGCAGCATATTTAAAACAGAGCCGCAGCACCCTGCCTTCTGGTTTCGGGCCCCCATGATCACCCGGGGCACCCGGGCCTGAATGATGGCACCGGCGCACATGGGGCAGGGCTCCAAGGTCACATACATGGTGCAGTCCTCCAGCCGCCAGTCCTCGATTTTCCGACAAGCCCGCTGAATAGCCAAAATTTCCGCATGCATCAGCGCATTCCGGTCCTTGTTCCGGCGATTGTAGCCGCGTCCGATGATGGTTCCCGGCAGAATGCCGTGGGCCTCCGCATTGAGGTCCGCCTTGCTGCCGGGCCTTTTCCCGTCATAGACAATGACGCAGCCGATGGGAACATCGCCGCCCCGAAGAGCACGGCGCGCCTCCCGGATGGCCTCCCGCATCCATCGTTCCTCCTCTGACAGCAGTCGCCGGGGCCGCCGCTTTGCGGCAGCCCCGGGACTCAGAATTTTTTCCGTCTCACTCATT
>CAZJQX010000059.1:0-14053 GCA_964548305.1 uncultured Lachnospiraceae bacterium | reverse complement strand
TTGTTTTTGCAGATTTCAAAGCGCTGAATTTTAGAAGAGTCAATGTCTCCGCTCTGCCACTGCTTGGCCCCGCCGGTCTGTACGATAAACTTTACATTTTCATCGGTATCGGCATCCAGCATTTCCTCCATATCATCCGATGCAGAGCCATCCTCTGACTCCAGGTCGGCGCCGCACATGTATACAAAAACAGTCCACGTGTCTGACACGCAGCCCGATCCGTTGCCGCTTCTCTGAGAACGTTCCGTGCTTAAGCTGCCATCCTCCGCGAGACTTACCCTTTTGGCATATGTCGGAGAAACATAGTCCTCATTCACATAATTGTCAACAACAGCCTCGCTCTTATCCGAGCTGCTGTCGTCTCCGCATGCCACGAACAGCACAAAAGCAAGCACCAGCGCCAAAAAAGCCAGCAGAATGCCGCGCAAAACCTTTTTCATACAATCCCCCCTTTGTTGTGATGCGCCACAGGTTAAAAAAGCACTCTACTGCAAGCTGCAGAGCGCATTTTCGTTTTTAAAGCTTCGGCCAGCATGCCGGAAGTCTCGGATTTTCCACTCGGACCGGTTCCGGATAGGTCTCGCTGTAAAGCTCCAATTCTACGGTTTCAATGATCTGCGGCTCCACAGGCTTATTTACTTCCACGCCCGGAATCGGGAAGTCCACAGGGACAGTCTTAACAGCTGCGATCCGCTGAATCTCCTCCATACCGGAAACAACCTTTCCAAACACCGGATACGTGCCCTTGTGGTCCGGGCAGTCCCGCAGCGGAAAGAAAAATTCACAGCTTGCGAGCCCCGCATCTCCGTATCCACCCATGCAGACGCAGCCCGGATGAGAGTCCAAGGGCGTCAGCTCCGGATGCAGAGAAAATTCATTCGGAATCAGATACTGAAGCTCCTTATGCCCAAATGCCGTATAGCTTACATCCACCCAGTTTCCCGGGACTATACGCTCTATGGCATGATGGTCCAGGTATCCGCGGGAAGCGGCGTAAATAAAGCTGTTCACCGTATTCGGTGCCGCCTCAGGCAGAAGCTCTATCACAATATCCGCTCCATTTGCCATATGCAACGTGGCTCTCGGGTTCGTCATGATATGTCCTCCTGCTTAGTCAATGATCTGCAGCTCCTTCGGATAGTGATTTAATACCTCTACCCCATCCTCTGTCACCAGCACCAAATCTTCTACACGGACGCCGGTATCTCCGGTTAAGTAGATACCCGGCTCAATAGAAAAAATCATTCCCGGTTCTGCTTCCCAGGTATTTGCGGAGGAAACATCACCGAATTCATGCTCGGAAAGGCCAATGAAATGTCCAAGACGGTGGTTGAAGTTCGGTCCCCAGCCTTCGGCCGAGATCAGGTCTCTGGCTGCTGCATCAAGCTGACACAGCGGTACGCCCGGGCAAATCTTTGAAATAGCAGTCTCATTCGCCGCCTTGGCGGTCTCATAAACCTTTCTATGAGCATCACTCACCGTCTTAAAATAGAAGGTACGGGTCATATCAGAGCAGTAACCGTCTTTGATGCAGCCCACGTCAAAGAGCACGCAGTCGCCGGGCTTCACAACAGTATCGTCCGGAGAATGATGCGGGTCGGCAGCATTTGCACCGAAGGCCACCAGCGGTTCAAAGGAATATCCGTCTGCGCCAAGATCCAGATAAATCTGCAGCATCTGGTCCGCCACTTCCTTTTCCGATACGCCTTCATGGATCAGGCACTTGAATTTCGCCATGGCCTTATCATTGATGTCGGAAGAAACCCGCATCTTCTCCTGCTCCTCGGCATCCTTTACACCTCTCGTGATGTCGACAGCCAGAGAGCCGTTTACAAAGCCGGCAGCAGCCTTCATTTCCATAAGAGGCAGCAGGAAGCGTGCCTTCAGGTCCTTGTCCACGCCCAGAACCGCTTCTTTATCAAGGCGTGCGGCAACAATCTCCGACACAGGATCCGTATCGGAATACCAAACCTTTTCAACGCCTACGTCATCGGGCACGTTGAAAAGATTATTCAGGAAATAATAATGATGTCCGTCAGCCTTCAAAAGCAGTGCATAAAAACGCTCGAAGGGTGCCATGGAAATGCCTGTCAGGTAGCGGATAGACATGGGATCGGTAATGAGCATCTGCTCTACGCCCTGTTCCTTTAAAGCCGCCAGAATGCGGTTTGCTCTTGCTTCATTCACGATAATATTTCTCCTTTTCAAGCTTATAAACACTTTTAGAACTGCGTACGCAGCTTTGGATCCAGCAGGTCTCTCAAGCCGTCACCGATAAAGTTGGCGCCGACCGCCATGGTAAATATAGCGAGTCCGGGGAAGCCGGCAACCCAGAATTTATTGAAGTAATCCACACCGTCGGAAACCATCATACCCCATTCCGGTGTCGGCGGCGCGGAGCCAAGCCCCAGGAAGCTCAGTGTGGAAAACATCAGAATCTTGTTTCCAATGTCGGTGGTGGCCATGATCAGAACGGAGCTGACGCTGTTTGGAATAATCTCCTTTAAGAGAATGCGCAGCCGGGAAGCGCCAAGAGCCTCCGCCGCATTGACATATTCATTTTCCTTAACGCTTAATACAACGCTTCGCATCAGACGCGCATAAGTAGGCCAGGAAACGATAACCAGCGCAAACATGGTGTTAAACAGGTTGGAACCCATCACCGCATTGATGATCATTGCCAGAATCAGCGACGGGAAGGATAAAATCATTTCGGAAAAACGCATCATCACGTTATCCAGCCATCCGCCTGCGTAACCGGCCAGCGCACCGTAAAAGGTTCCGATAATGCCGGCGATGACAACAGACAGGCAGCCCGCCAGAAGAGAATACCGTCCGCCGTAAATCACACGGCTGAAAATATCACGGCCGAAGTTGTCCGTACCGAACCAGTGACTGGCAGAGGGTGCTTTCAGCCGCATGGTCAGATCCTGTGCGATCGGATCATAAGGCGCAATAACAGGCGCTAAAGCAGCGGCTAAGATCCATCCAAGACAGATCAAAATCCCCAGTGAGAACAGATAATTGGATTTTAATAATTTTTTCAGGGAATGGAGCATTGTCAATTGCACCTCACTCTCGGGTCGATGATGCCATAAAGGATATCGACCACTGTATTGATGATCATATAATTCAATGCGATCAGCAGAGCCACACCGATGATTGCCGGATAGTCAGCTGCCATAACGGATTCATAGGCAAACTGACCGACGCCCGGCCATTTGAAAATGGTTTCCACCAGTACCATGCCGCCAAGCAGATTTCCGAGTCCCAGACCGATAACAGTCAGAACCGGAATCAATGCATTGCCGAGGGCATGCTTTAAGATCAGATTAATGCTGTTCAGCCCCTTTGCCTTTGCTGTACGAACATAGTCTGTGGACAACGCATCCAACAAGTTGGAACGGGTGGTTCTGGTGATCAGTCCCATGGTAAAGGCCGCCAAAACGATGCTCGGAAGAATCAGGTGGCGAAGTGCATCCATGGCCTTTGCCGGATTCCCCTCCAACAGACTGTCGATCACATACATCCCGGTAACGGTAGCCGGCGCCGAGAAGGAATTGCTCAGCCGTCCCGGTCCCGGGAATATCTTCAGCTTATAGTAGAAGAAGTACAGCATCAGCAGCGCAAACCAGAAGGCCGGAACACTGACACCTGTTACGGAAATAGCCCGGACGATCTGATCTATGATGCTGTTGCGGCGGATGGCGGAAATGATGCCAAACAGGATGCCGAAAACGGAAGCGATCACGATGGAAAACAACGCCAGCTCCAGAGTGGCGGGATAACACCTTGCCAGATCCTCCAGTACCGGACGATTGGTGCGGATCGAGGTACCCAGATCAAACTGCAGAAGATCACGAATATAATAGATATACTGCACGATGAGTGGGCGGTCCAAGCCGTGCTTTGCACGATATGCCGCTACAATCTCAGGATCATTCAAGGCTCTCTGGCTTAAGTTTGCCACCACGGGGTCGCCGGGTATCATCTTTGTCAGGATGAATACCAGCGTGGCAACGCCGAACAGCATGACAGCCAGATATACCACACGTTTTCCAATAAATTTCAACTCTCCCATCTGGATCCGGTACCTTTCTGCTTTACTTTACATTGATCTCCGTCAGATCAATGGTATAGGAATCAAAAATATCAACATTATCCACTCGTGTGCTGTGGGCGATATGAGCGGGAGCCTGTGCAATCACAATAAACGGGCCGTCCTCATACATTGCATCCTGGATATTCTCCAGAACCTTCGTACGCTCATCATTGTCCGTTGCTGCCATTGCTTCCTGATACATTGCAGCCAGCTCCGGATCCATATCAGCAGTCCATCCGGCTCTCTTGCCTACCGTGCCGCCCGGAAGGAATTCCAGCTGTACGTTGGGATCGCTGTAATCTGTGCCCCAGTACATAACAGTGAAGCCAAGGTTTCCGTTGCGGTAATCATCGCCGTAGCCGGCTGCCCATGCCTCTGTGGTGATATTTACATTAATGCCGATCTGAGACAAGTCATCCTTTACCTTCTGTGCCAGATCGGTCAAAAGGATACCATCCATATCGAGATCAGAAACAGTCATATCCACATCAAAGCCATCCTGATACCCGGCATCAGCCAGCAGCTGCTTTGCCTCGTCAATGTTGGTGTAATCATCCGGACGGGTTCCCTTGCTTCCCATAAAGCCATCCTGAATGATGGAATACGGGGTTAATGTTCCTTCTCCGCAGATCGTGCGGATGCCGGAGTAATCAAGCGCCTTGCGGATGGCCTTCTGCACATCGGGGTTGGAAACAGGGCCGCCGTATTCTTCGTTCATATTCATCATAACGAAGCCGATCGTCTTGGTAGTTCCTTCTGTAATCTCAACATTCTGAGCAGATGCCAGCTCCTCTAAGGTGTCGTCTGTCAGATTCAGAGCAATATCAATGTCTCCTGTAGATACCGTCATCATCTGCGTATTGGCATCCGGCTGAATCTTCAGAACATACTTATCTACATTTGTCGCAGTACCCCAGTAATTCGGGTTCTTTTCCAGAACAACCTCCTCATCCGGCGTGTAGCTGGTCAGAATGTACATACCGCTTCCGGCACTTGCAGTGTCCAGGAAGCTCTGGGCTGTATCCGCAGTAGAAGCATCCTCTGCATCAGTGCCGCCGTTTTCCTTTACAACAGCGCTGTCAAGCACTGCAAGCGAAGAATAAGTCAGCTTTGAAAGGATGGCACTGTCAGGCTGATTTAAATGGAAAACAACAGTGGAATCATCCGGTGTTTCGATGCTTTCAATGGTGTCGCAGATAAAGGACGGATTTCCTTTCAGATTCTTGGTACGGTTAATGCTGAATGCCACATCAGAGGAAGTCATCTTATTGCCGCTGGCAAAGGTCAGTCCGTCCTTCAGCTTCACAGTCAGTGTTAAGCCGTCCTCAGAAAATTCGTAGGTATCCGCCAGACAGGGCTCCGGTGAACCATCATTATCATAGAACTTAAACAGGTTCTCGTAGCAGGCATTAATGATCATCTGCGGATACTTCTCGTAAACATAGCCTGGATCCAGCGTGGAGAAACCTGCTCCCATGGCAACAACAACCGTGTTCTCTCCGTCAGTGCTGCTTTCTGTCTGACTGCTGTCAGAAGACGCTGCTGCGGAAGTGTCTGTGGATGTCTGTCCGCCGCCGCAGGCAGTGCAGCCTGCCGCAAGTGCCATGGAGAGGGCGAGGGCTAAGAGTTTTTTGCTTTTCATAATAAATCCTCCTCTTGTTTTGAATATTCAAAGCAGCATGAAAGCTGTTTTTAGCTACTGAAATAAATGGCATGCCACAAAATGGCCTTTTTCAATCTCCCGCAGTTGAGGAACCTCTTTAGAGCAGATTTCGCAGGCCTTTGGGCATCGCGTGTGGAACGTACACCCGGAGGGCGGATTGGAGGGGTTCGGAACTTCACCTGTCAAATGGATGCGTTCGGTCCGGTCGTCCGCATCAACCTGCGGGATAGCCGATAAAAGTGCCTCTGTATAGGGATGATAACGCTTCTCATACAGCTGGTCATAAGCGGCGATCTCCACCATTTTCCCGAGATACATAACGCCCACACGGTCACTGACCTGGTAAACGACATTTAAATTGTGAGAAATGAAGAAATACGTCAGTCCCAGACGCTCCTTTAATTCCTGGAGCAGATTCAACACCTGCGCCTGAACAGATACGTCAAGGGCAGAAACAGCTTCGTCGCAGATGATCAACTTCGGCTCCAGCGCCAGCGCTCTGGCAATACCGATACGCTGCTTCTGTCCGCCGGAAAGCTCATGCGGATAGCGGCTTAAGTGATAGGTGTCGAGTCCGACCAAATGGAGCAGCTCCTCTATCCTTTTGTCCACATCCATAGAGCCAGTCATATGATGAATTTCAAAGGGCTCCATAAGGATCTGGCGCACGGTACGTCTCGGATTCAGGCACGCAGACGGATCCTGGAAAATGATCTGGGCCTTTTTGCGCATCTGCTTCAGAGCTTTGCCCTTTAATCCGGAAATGTCCTCTCCATCCAGATAAACATGACCGTCCGTAGCCGGGATCAACCGAATCAGTGCGCGCCCCAGGGTACTCTTTCCGCAGCCGGACTCTCCGACGACGCCAAAGGTCTCACCCGCAAAGATATCGAATGAAATGTCATCTACGGCACGAACGGTGCCGGATTTTTTGTCTCTTCCTTTAAAATATACCTTTACATGGTCTGCATGGAGCAGTACATCTTTGTTTTTGTTCTCATCAGCCATTGCTTGCCTCCTGACTTCCATTATCTGCCTGTGCGCAAAGCCAGCAGCGTACCTGACGATCTTCTCCTACAGAAACCATCGGCGGCTCCTCCATGCGGCAGCGCTCGCAGGCCTTTGGACATCGTGGTCCGAAACGGCAGCCCTGAATCCGCTCTACCGGATTCGGAACCATACCTTCTATTGTGGATAATGGCTTGCGCTCTTTGGTGATTCTCGGAATAGCGCTTAAAAGTCCCTGGGTATACGGATGAAGCGGTTCGCGGAAAATATCAGCTGCAGGCGCCTTTTCCACAATATGCCCGTTGTACATAACGATGACAGTGTCGCAAAGCTCGCTGACAACCCCAAGGTCATGCGTGATAAACACGACCGAAGTGTTCATTTCCCGATTCAGGCCACGAATCAAATCCAGAATCTGCGCCTGAATGGTCACATCCAGTGCAGTCGTAGGCTCATCTGCGATCAGGATCTGCGGCTGACAGGCCAGGGCCATGGCAATCATCACACGCTGGCGCATACCGCCGGACATCTGATGCGGATATTCATAGGCGCGGGCCGCCGGATTGGCGATGCCGACTGCCTGCATCATATGAATGGCTTCTTCCATGGCTTCCTTCTTTTTCATGCCTCTGTGAAGCTGTAGGGACTCTGCAATCTGTCTGCCGCAGCGGATGATGGGATTCAGGGACGTCATCGGCTCCTGGAAGATCATGGAAATATCGTTTCCGCGAATTTTCTGCATTTCCCTCTCGGAAAGCTGAACCAGATCCTTTCCATTATATAGGATCTGTCCGTCGGTAATTTTTCCGGGCGGATTGGGAATCAGCTGCATCATAGCCAGAGAGGATACGCTTTTTCCGCTTCCGCTCTCCCCCACGATGCCAAGCTTCTCACTGCGGTGTAGCGTATAGCTTAAGTGGTCCACAGCATGCACTGTTCCGGCCATGGTCTTGAATTCCACACACAGGTCCTTTATTTCAAGTAATACTTCTGACTGGTTCATGGTTTTCTCTCATTTCTGCAGGATTCTAAAGGTAAGCAAGCATATTATGCAGCAGCTGCGTCGAGCAGCAATGCATTTGTCGATTTAAAGCGGTAAAGCATCGATATAAAAAAAATAGCGCCATATCGCTCGCATACAATTAATAAAGCGAAGGATACCATATTTTTTAAAAAAATACAAGGTGTGTCCCTTTTGTGTCTCTTCCTGTGCTATTCTGCTGTCATCAACAAAAACGAAACACCCCAAAACACAAATACAAAAAGGAGCAATAAAATATGTGGTATACAATTCCGAAGACAAAAGAGGAGCGGCAGCAGGTAATTGAAGCATTTCTAAATAATTACGCAGGCTTTGATGGCTCGCCAGATGCAAATGAAGTCAGAAGCAGTCTTGAATATCTCGCCGAAGCTTACTTTGATCCACAAAAATTCAACGAGCATTGTAAGGAAATGCTTTATGACATTCTCAATGACTCGATGTACGAAGCAAATAACGAAGGCGCAGAAAATTTTTTCCCGAAGGACTATAGTTATGAAGCCTTTCAGAAGGATTTTCTGAAATTATGGAGGACAATGTCCTACAATACACTTTTCCTTCCAAACGTATATGACAAGATACATCCCAGTTTATATACTACTAATTTGCGTTTGTATGGTGGCAAGTTACGCCAGTTCGAGGAGAGTCTGAACAAATCTGCAGCAAATGAAGCTGCAAATTCTCAGGAAAAGCCAAATGTAGCATTAGACATAAAGAAGCATCGGTATGCCGAGGAATTGAAAGAAGCTAATCGTCTTCAGGAGAAGATAAATAACGCTTCCTCAGCATTAGACGTCCTTATAGATGAAGAACAGAAAAGGATTGACAACTATGATAAGGTAAAGGAAAAGTACTTTCATTCCGAAGAAGGCGACCGGCTGGATGCAAAGGCAAAAGAAACAGACGCTGAATATTCCTCCGTACTTACCTTTTATAAGGAAAATGGAGCTGCGCCGTTACTTAACATGTTGAATGCGCATCCGGAGCTTGATGAATACAATCCAGACATCCGTGAAATGTTGACAACAGGCTATGAGGATTCGCTGAACCATGTCGATGAAGGCTTTGCTCAGGATCAAGCTGAATTTAAAGCCTATAATGAGAGCTGGAATTCATTTCTGACTGAGCTAAGCAATCTCAAAGCAACTCTTGAACACAAATTAACAGACTGCAAAAGTGCACGGGGCGTAATGACTAAGGCAAAGCAGGACCTTGCCGAAAAGCAGAAGGCTCGCGATGCCAAGGGCGAAAAGCTTTCAGAGCTCACTATCGACGATATCGACTCGCTCATTGAAGGTCAGAAAGAATCAAATGAAACAGCAAAGGGGCTGCTGAGCTCCTATGGTGACACAAAGAGAAAATTAACAGGTTATGAGCCCCCGGTGCTTCTGTTGGCAAAAAGCGGGCAATCAAAGGAACTCACTGAGGCAAAAGAAAAAATTCAAGAAGCTTTAGACATTAAGAACGCCCCGGATTTTAAAGACACTTATGATTTTCATCTCGCAGTAAAATCCGCTTACATTGACAAAAAGAACAAGCGCATAGCTGAAATCAATCAGAAAACAGCGGAATTAAAATCCTATTTTGAAAGAGAGGTTGTTGACTTTATCCATAAGCCGGATCGCGAAGCCATTGCAGAAGCACTGGATGCCGCAAGCAATCTCAAAGAAGGCAGAGCACTTTTAGGACTTAAAAAGAAGACCGAGCCGCAGGTATTTACAAATGTAAGGAATGCAGTGACTGCATATCTGAACGACCATCGCAACGTTGAGCTGGCACGAGCAGCTTATGAGGAGTGCCGCAACTACATCTCTACCTATATGAAGCCGGACAATTCCGGATTAAAGAGCGGTTCTACGGCTGACAACACTCGCCACCAGAGCGTTGTACGCATGCTTGAGCTGATGGACAAGATTCCGGAGTTTGCGACATTTTCAGAGAAGGAAAAGGCACCGCAGGCAATCGGCGAAGGATGGGAGCAGCTTGATTATAATAAGGAAGCACAGGCTGAGCAGCCGGTGGGCGCAGGCTGGGAAAATGTTGATGCAAATACCAAGCATGTCTACGCAAAGCTTCCCTACAAGCAGCTTGAAGCCTCCCTTGCCAAGCACGCAAAGCATACCAAGCCTGAAAACAGCAAGAACTCAGCAAAGAAAACCGCATTCTCCGATCTGGAGCATCAGATCAACAAAAAGAAGCAGGCGAAGCACGCAAAGTAATCGAACTCCTTTATTCCTGCTCTTGCGGTCGGAACAATCCGCCGTCTATTTCAATCACCTGATGGATAGGAATCAAAGTCCCGTCCATCAGGATTATTTTATGTTCATAATGATCAATTTTCTTCACACTGCCGCTGACGGAAATGTATTCGCCGCCCGCCTTCCGTGCATCCGGCAGGAAATACGTAATGCTGACCTCCGGATGTTCCTCCAGATGCTCGGCAATTTTCCGAATCCGTTCATCCAGATGCTGCAGCTCATACTCATCCAGTTCGATCCGACGATCGGTCAGTCTGGCCGTCTCCTCCACTGCCGCATCATATCCGGTCAATGCCGCAAAGGGCGAGAACTGCGCCGCCCGCTCCGACATGGACATCTGCGGATGCTTCTTTGAGACATGGTGGGGAAGATGAATAATGTCCTCATATTCGTTCATGCCTTATGCCCTCCGATCTGCTCGTTTCTGCTTCTGGCCGTTGCACCCTCCTGGAAATTCATCCCCTTCAAAATAGCATTCTTTCCAAACCTTTTCTTGATGCTCAGCTCCGCCTCCTGCAGCTTACGCTCCCTAACAAGTCTTTCCTTCTCCGCCTTGTTTTTCTCTTCCAATGCCTTGTAATCCGTGAAGAGATCCAGCTGCACATATGCGTCTTTCCGCTGCGGCGCTGCGTCTTCATTGACAACATGATTTGCCGTGATATTCATCCTGCGAATCAGAAGATTTTTATCAACCGTGCGGTCAAAGATAATCGCTGCGGCATCCATGATTTTCTGCGCAGAGGATGAGAAGCCGTCCAGATTTTCTGTGCCGTGGGCATGCTTCGGCACCTGCCGGCCATAGCGGTCCGTGACAACCTGTCCGCGGTATTTTTTCCGGCGTGCCGAATCTGTCAGATTCTCGATATCATAGCCGACATTAATCACGATCTGATCCGTCACCAGACGCTTATCCACCAGGTCCAGCGAAAGTACATCGGCCATTTCCCGCATGACGATTCTGGCCTTTTCCGCATCATAAGGGCATTGCAGCACCTGCCCGGAGCTGATGCTGTTGTTTTCCGGCCGATAAGCCTTGATTGCCTCCACCGTACAGGGTTCCCATCCCCATGCATGGTCAATCAGCAGCTCCGCATTGACGCCGAACAGCCGGTAAAGCAGGTCCTCATTTTGCTCAGAGCATCTGGCCACATCCCCCATGGTATACATACCGTAGGACGCCAGCTTCTTCGCGTAGCCGCGCCCGACTCTCCAGAAATCCGTGATGGGACGATGCGACCAGAATTCCTTCCGGTAGCGCATCTCGTCCAGCTCCGCGATCCGAACACCGTTTTCGTCCGCCGGGATATGTTTCGCCATGACATCCATGGCCACCTTGCAGAGATAGAGATTTGTGCCGATGCCCGCCGTTGCCGTAATGCCGGTATTCTCCAGAACATCCAGAATCATTTTCATGGCAAGCTGGCGGGCCGTGAGCCCATAGGTATCCAGGTAAGCCGTCACATCGATAAACACCTCGTCAATGGAATAAACGATCACGTCCTCCGGCGCCACATACTTCATATAAATGGAATAAATCCTTGTGCTGTATTCCATATAAAGCGCCATTCGCGGCGCTGCGATCAGAAAATCCAGTGCCAGCGTCTCATCCTTCCGCAGCTCCGAATAGAAATGTGATGCGCCGGAAAATTCCCTGCCGCGCAGCTTCTGTTTCCGTCCCGCATTGACGGCCTGCACCTTCTGCTTCACCTCAAACAGACGGGCGCGTCCCGGAATGCCGAAGGATTTTAATGTCGGCGTGACCGCGAGACAGATGGTCTTGTCTGTCCGACTTTCATCCGCCACCACCAGATTCGTATCCAGCGGATCCAGCCCCCGTTCGCGACACTCCACGGAGGCATAAAAGGATTTCAGATCTATAGCAATGTAGGTACGCTGTTTCACCTTTTTCGCCTCCCAAATGTCAAATAGGAAAATATCGTCTCCTCTTACATCGTATAGCAATCGTATCTTATTGCCTTGCCATTCAATGCATAGGAGGGCTCACGGCCCGCAAGGCAGGGTGCCTTCAGCGGACGCTTTACAATGATTTTGGAGGGCTTTGCCAGCAATGCAGCATCAAACAGCTCGTTCTCCGACGAGCAGGGCGCCTCCAGCTTCTGGATCAGCTGAAGCTTCTTATTCACCAGCCCGGTCTTCTGGCGCTTGGGGAACATCGGATCGAGATAAATCACATCCACTGGCTCAGCCAGCTGCGACAGGTATGCAATACTGTCTCCCTGGATCACCTCCATCCGATTTGCAATCTCCTTCAGCTCCTGATTGCGTCTGGCGCGGCGAACGGCATCCTTTAAGAGTGCCGCCACCACCGGATTCTGTTCAAAGAGCGTCACCTCATAGCCATAGGCCGCCAGCAGAAAGCTGTCTTCTCCCATGCCGGCTGTCGCATCTATCGCCCGAAGACATTTCCCCATCTTCTTCTCCGGCTTCGCTGCCCGCACCAGCATCTCATGCTCCAGACGCCCCTGCGTGACGCGGTGCAGCATGTTTCGGAAATCGCCCTGATAGGACAGGCCGTAGCCGGACAGAGAAGTTCCTGTTTTGTCAAATGTCAGCGTCAGCGCCTCTCCCGGCCGATCGGTGATCGGCACACCATGTCGGTCCGCAAAGGCCTCCGCCAGGTCCCGCTGTCCGCCCCTTCCAATATTCACAACCAGAGAAGGCTGTATTGATTCCGTTTGTTTTTCCATAGTCTTCACCATTGGCAGCTGTTCCATCTGCCACTTTTCTTCATCGTTTACGTTGCAGCGAGAAATCCCGTATTCATTCCTTCTCGGCAAATATCTCATCCAGCACCTTGGCAATCGCCTCAATGCTGATCGGCTTGATGATATGTCCGTTCATGCCGGACTCAAATGCTTTTTTCCGATCCTCCTCAAAGGCATTCGCCGTCATGGCAACGATCGGAATGTTGGCCTTCTTATTGTCCGGCAGCGTCCTGATCTCTCTGGTGGCGGTGTAGCCATCCATTCTCGGCATTTGCACATCCATAAGAATCATGTCATACTTGTCTGCCGGTTCGCGATTGATGGTCGCAACCGCAATATCACCATCCTCCACACTGTCGATTGTCATACCCGTCTCTCCCAGAATCGCAGTGGCAATCTCACGATTCAGCTCATTATCCTCGACCAGAAGAACATGCTTACCGCTGTAATCGTAGGCTTTTTTCTTGAAATCATCGTCAACAATCAATGCTCTGGCCCCGAGAAGCTCCGGAATCGATTCATTTTTCACCGGCTCGTTGGCAATGCGAAAATTCAGCGTAACCGTAAACAGGGAGCCTTTTCCTTCTTCACTCTCTACCTGTATGTCGCCGCCCATCATGTCCACGATGTTCTTCGTGATGGCCATGCCCAGGCCGGTCCCCTGAATGCCGCTGACGGTAGAGCTGTATTCTCTCGAGAAGGTGTCAAAGATATGTCCGACAAATTCCTTGGACATGCCAATGCCGTTATCCTTCACAGAAAATTCGTATGTTGTGTAATGCTTCAGGCTGCAGGGCTTCTCAATCAGCCGGATAATGATGTCGCCGCCCGGCTGTGTGAACTTGATGGCATTACCCACAATATTCAGCAGCACCTGATTTAAACGCAGCTTATCCGTCAGCACATCCTCATGCACAACATCCTGTGCGTCAATGAAAAGATTCAGATTCTTAGAATTCACAAGGCTCTGAATCATCGTGCGCAGATCATGCAGCAAATCCGGAATATGCACAGCCTTCTCGTCAAGCTTTACCGTACCGCTTTCAATACGGCTCATGTCCAGAATGTCATTGATCAGGCTCAGCAGGTGATTACTTGAAGTGCTGATCTTGCTGAGATAGTCCTCCACCTGCGCATGGTCCTCAAGATGCGTCTGCGCTAATGCCGTGAAGCCAATGATGGCATTCATCGGAGTACGGATGTCGTGAGACATACTGTTGAGGAAGGTTGTCTTTGCTTTGTTGGCCTGCTGTGCCG
>CAZJQX010000058.1:0-14088 GCA_964548305.1 uncultured Lachnospiraceae bacterium | reverse complement strand
TTTTTTTGTCACCATTTGACGGAAGAAAATACGAATGTTAAGATATTGTCGCAAAACGCGGCGCTGCCGAATCGTTTATGCAAGATCACGGAAAGCGAGGACGAAGACATTAACATATATGATATTGCAAAACTTTCCGGTGTTTCCATCGCCACGGTTTCCAGGGTGGTGAACGGCAGCCCGAGAGTAAGTGAAAAAACCAAGGAAAAGGTACTGGCCGTCATGAAGGCGCATGACTACACGCCGAATGCGTTTGCACGGGGATTGGGACTTGGCTCCATGAAAACCGTGGGCATCATCTGTCCGGACATTTCCGACAGCTACATGGCCAGGGCAGTGCATTATCTGGAGGACAGTCTGCACAGCTACGGCTACGGCTGTATCCTGGGCTGCAGCGGCTATGAGCAGGAGCAGCGGGAAAGCTATGTGAACTGGCTCCTGACCAAGAAGATCGATACATTGGTGCTGGTGGGCTCCATTTATGCCGGAAGCGGCAGGGATCAGCATGACACGGACTATGTGCGGCAGGCGGCGGAGAAGACGCCGGTATTTATGATCAACGGACAGGTGACAGGGGAAAATGTCTACTGCGCCTGTGCAGATGATTTCAACGCCATGCTGACGGTGACCCGGGCACTGATTAAGCGGGGACGGAAACGCACCCTGTTTCTGCATCACGTGGATTCCTTCAGCGGACGGCAGAAAATGCAGGGCTATGAGGCGGCGCTCACGGAGGCGGGATATCCTATTCTCGGAGAGCTGAAGTTTCAGACCCGGAATGACATCGAATATACACGGAATATTCTGGTGGAATACAGCCGGACATTGAATTTTGACAGTGTGATCTCCACGGCAGACGCCATGGCGGTGGGTGCCGTGAAGTATGCGAAGATCAAGGGCATTGCGATACCGGAGGAGCTGTCGGTAGTGGGCTACAACAATTCACTGATGTCCGTAAGCTGCGAGCCGGAGATGACCTCTGTGGACAGTAAGGTGGATGTGCTCTGCCGCCTGACGGTGGAAAATATGGTCGGCCTTCTGGAACGGGACGAGAAGCCTGCGGCGAAGACTCTTGTTCCCTGCGATGTGGTGAAGCGCTGCACAACGGATTTTGCCTTTGAATGAGAGATTAAGAAGAAGCCCCGGACCGATCGGTCCGGGGCTCCATTTTTGCCATGAAGTGGATACGTGATGTTATGGAAACGAGGCTTTTACAGCAGAACATTGAATACCGTATTGTAGCTGCTCGCATAGAGGAGACCTTCGTTTCCATAGAGCGCCTGAATCAGCGGAAAGCCCATATAGCCTGCATTTGAAAACATCATGGCAAATTCAAAAATGGCGCGGTTGTCTGCTCCCATGCGTCTTCCGGCCAGAAGCGCAATCACGATGCCGATCGAGACCAGAATGAACGAATGCAGAAAGGCCAGAACAATTCCGTGAAAAACCTGCGGATCGAAATCTGCAATATAGGAATTGACGATCATGCACGGAACGACGATTGATACGAGAAGATTGGAAAAATGCTGACGCGCTTCCGGCTTCAGGATATTTGCGCGGACAGCAAAGCAGCCTACCATAATCAAGAGGAAAAATACAATTACCTGGCGAACAGAAATCAGCGCAAGCTCCATATCGGCACCTCATTTTTCTGACATCGGCGAAGGACGATGCGATTTTCTTCTATAGTATAATATATATGCTGTTGAGACAAGATTCGATACGCCCCATAGGTAAAATCTATGGATATATTCACGTACAAAATATTATGCAGAATCCACAACGTATGGTAGAATCAACATGTTTGAAACTATTATACATCACATTTTTTCAAGGGGGAAAAAATCATGAGTCCTATCGTAGTTGGTCTCCTTGGCTTTTTGACCATCATTGCTATTGTGGTCACACTGTTCAAGAGCAAGACACTGCCGAGTATTGCATTCATCCTGTTCCCGTCTATCCTGGCACTGATCCTGGTTCTGGGCGGCTACTACAGCATTGACAATATCGGCTCACTGATCAAGAGCGGCTTCAGCAGCACAGGCCCTACAGCGGCACTGTTCGTGTTCTCCGTTCTGTACTTCGGTATCATGACCGATGCCGGTATGTTTGATGTTATCATCAACAAGCTGATGGGCATGGTTGGCGACAGCGTTGTCGGCGTAACCGTGATGACTGCCATCATTGCTATTATCGGTCACCTGGACGGCGGCGGAGCTTCTACATTCCTGATCGTAGTTCCTTCCATGCTTCCGGTTTACCAGAAGATGCACATGAGACCGACCACTCTCCTGAGAGTTGCCGTTCTGTCCATGGGTGTTATGAACCTGATGCCTTGGGCTGGTCCGACCATGAGAGCTGCATCCGTACTCGGTATGGAGGCTGGTAATCTCTGGAGCACACTGATTCCGGTACAGGTATTCGGTATCTGCCTGGCTCTCGGCCACGCTGTTCTTTCCGGTTTCCAGGAGAAGAAGAGAGGCGCCGGCATCCACGGCAAGCTTGCTCAGACTGAGGGTGCAGTAACCGTTGATACAGCAGCTGCTACTGCAGAGAGCAACGAGCTGGCTCGTCCGAAGCTGTTCGCTTTCAACGTGGTTCTGACCATTGCCGTTATCGCACTTCTGGTTTGGGATAAGTTCCCGAGCTACGTTCCGTTCATGCTTGGCGTAGGCATCAGCATTCTGGTAAACTACGGCGACGTGAAGATGCAGAAGAAGATCATCAACCGTCATGCAGGCCCGGCTCTGACCATGTGTTCAACACTTATGGGCGCAGCTGTCCTGATGGGTATCCTGGTTAAGACCGCTAAGGTCGGCGATGTGGAGATCGACAGCGTTGTATCCTGCATGTCCACCATCATTTCCATGATCCTTCCGGCTGCTCTTGGTACACACCTGCCGCTGGTTATCGGTATCCTTTCTGTACCTCTTGCTCTGGCATTCGATACCGACAGCTACTTCTACGGTATGCTTCCGGTTATGATCGGAATCGGCGAGAGCTACGGTGTTGCAGCACTTCCAATCGCTACTGCAATGGTAGTCTGCAGAAACTGCGCAACCTTCATCAGCCCGATGGTACCGGCAACTCTGCTCGGTGTAGGTCTGGCAGACGTAGATATCAAGGATCACATCAAGAACTCCTTCCTCTACGTTTGGGGCTTCTCCATCCTGTGCATGATCTTTGCAGCAATCCTTGGCATCATGCCTATCTAACCAGCACCAGAAGAAAAAGCGAAGCGTCTGTGTTCGCCACATCGCGAAGAAACGCAGCGATATTCCGGTGCAAAAATACAAAAAAGCCTCTCCGAGCCTGCTCGGCGGGGCTTTTTCTGTGTCTTGTCAGTCATTGTAAATCTTGCTATAATTAGCAAAACTATGTATAAGCGCGTATTGCGCGGAAAGGCAGATTCCGGCGGATATATGAATTCCAGAACCCATAAAACAGAAAAGGCGCGGCATATTTACCGGCTGCTTTTCAGTGCAGTGCTGATCCTGGCGGAAGCAGCGCTGTTTTTTGTCGTCTGGAAGCATTTCTACAATCCCGCCCTCCGGGTGCCCTACCGCTTTAAGGGTAACTATTTCGTGACATTTATCTATGCGCTGCTCCTCATGGTCTTCGGGAATCTCTACGGCGGCCTGAAGTTAGGTTATTACCGGACCTTTCATATCATCTTCAGTTTGGCAGTATCCTCCCTTGTGACCAACATGGTGGCCTACGTGGCCGTCATTATCCCGGCAGCCACCTGGTACCTGTCGCCTGTCCCGGCGGTGGGGCTTCTGACCCTGCTGCAGATCCTCTGCGCCACGGTTTGGAGCGTTATTGGCAGCCGACTGTTCCTGAAGCTTTTCCCGCCCCAGCGGCTGATTCTTCTCTACGGCTCCCGTACCGACGAGCTGGCCGCCAAATTCGCGACCCGCACGGACCGCTATATTATCGAGGAAAAATGCTGTGTGGAAGGGGATAATGTCTGCGGGCCGAAGACATTTTCCCAAACCTGCAGTCTGCTCTGCCGCTATGATGGCGTGATCATCGGCGACATCTCGGCGGAGCTTAGGAATGACTACCTGAAGTTCTGCTACAGCCATTTCCTGCGGACTTACACCATTCCGAAGCTGACGGATATCCTGCTGAAGAGCGGGGAAACGCTGCATATCTTCGACAGCCCCATCTATCTCAATCGAAATTACGGTCTCAGCATCGAGCAGGAGGCCATGAAGCGCTGCCTGGATCTCGCGGTAACCATTCCGGCGCTGCTCGTCTGCTCGCCCATTCTGCTGCTGACGGCGCTGGCCATCAAGCTGGAGGACGGCGGCCCGGTGTTCTTCCGGCAGCAGCGCTGCACGAGGGACGGCCGTGTATTCAGTATACTGAAATTCCGTTCCATGATCGTGGATGCGGAGAAGGACGGCCGCGTGATCCCCGCAACGGAGAAGGATCCCCGGATCACGAAGGTGGGAAGCTTCATTCGTGCAACCCGCATTGACGAGCTGCCGCAGCTTATCAACATTCTGAAGGGCGACATGGCGCTGGTGGGCCCGCGCCCGGAGCGTGTCGAGCATGTACGGCAGTATTCCGAGGACATTCCCGAGTTTTCCTACCGCATGCTGGTGAAGGGCGGCCTTACCGGTTACGCCCAGGTCTACGGCAAGTACAACACCACTGCCTATGACAAGCTGAAGCTGGATCTCATGTATATCCAGAACTACAGCATTCTGCTGGATCTCGAAATCCTCTTTAAAACCATTCAGATCGTGCTGACCAAGGAGAGCACCGAGGGCTTCAGCTCCGCGGCCTCCGCGGAAATCCGGGAGAAGGCGGAGGGGGAGCGATGAAAATCCTCATGGTGAACGCCTCCAGCAATATCGAAAAGCGCGTGGATATCCTCTATGATTTTCTGCGGGCGCAGGGACATGAGGTGACGGTGTTCGCATCAGACTATCTCCATGCCGAAAAAACGAAGCGCAGCAGCACAGAGCGGGGGTACCGGCTCATAGAGACCCTGCCCTATCGGCGGAATATTTCGCTGCAGCGGCTCTATTCCCATTGGCGTTTTTCCCGGGATGTCCTCCGTGAGATTAGGGAAATGTCGGCGGACCTTCTATACCTGGTGGTGCCCCAGAATTCCAATGCGGCGATTGCAGGGGCCTATCGGAAGGCGCATCCCGAGGCGAAAATCATCATTGACATCGTGGACATGTGGCCGGAGAGTCTGCCCGTCGGTGGCACCGACCGATTCCCTTTTTCTCTTTGGGCCGCGGTCCGGGATCGGCATCTTCATGATGCGGATCTGGTGCTGCTGGAGTGCGATTACTACCGGGAACGTCTCGGCAGGCGCCTGGAGGGTGTGAAGAATATGACCCTGCCATGGCTGCGGCGACATACGGAGTGGACCAGCCGCTACCGGGATGAGGAAAATGTCGGCGCTGCGAAGACAGCGATCCCTGTCCGCAGAACATTGCGTCTCTGTTATCTCGGTGCCGTGAACAACATCATTGATCTGGATGCCGTGGAAAAGCTGCTGATGTGTCTGCGCGACGCGGGATGTGCTGTGACGCTGGAGCTTGTTGCCGTTGGCGAACGGAAGGCGGAATTTATTCGGCGATCGCAGACTGCCGGAGCAGAGGTGATGGATCACGGTCCGATTTATGATGCTGTGCGACTGCAGGAAATCATGGACAGCTGCGACTACGGGCTGAATCTGATGAAGTCCACCGTATGTGTCGGCCTCAGCATGAAGCTGGTGGATTATCTCGCTGCCGGCCTTCCGGTCATCAACAATCTGCCGGGAGACAGCCGTGAACTGATGGAAACCGTACATTGCGGCCTGCAGTGGCCGGCGGATGCGGAGACACTGTGCACGGCGCGGTTTGACCGGCGGGAGATCCGCAGGGTGTATGAAGAGCGGTTTTCGTCTGTGCAGCTGGCGAGGTATTGGCAGGAGGTGGAGAAGAGGTTATGAGAATACTCCATATTTCACCTTATTTTCCGGAGCTGAAAACCAACCATGCCGGCGGCGTCTGCATGGGCAAGGAATTGGAAACGCTGCGGAAGACGCATGAGGTTCATGTACTGACTTTTGTTGCTTCAGACTTTGATGAAAAGCTTGCGAGGGAGCACGCGGGAGATCCGACTTATCATTGGGTGCGGATTTCCGGACTGTCTCGAATATTACATGCCCTGCTGCTGCCCTGGCTGCCCAATTATTTTGCGGCGAGGTCTTCGCTTCGCTTTGCGTGGCAGCTGATCCGGCTAGTGAAAAAATACAGGATACAGGCCATTCATGCGGAGTATGCTTCCATGGGGCAGTATCTTTGGATCAAGCATTTGTTTCCGGGGCTTCGTTTCCATCTGGTGGAGCATGACATGACCGCCCAGTCCTTTGTACGGAAGTGTGCAGAAGCGGAGAAAGCAGCTGCTTCCGGCGGCATTGCGGCAAAGCTGAAGTATCTGTATGCCAAAGATCAGCTGCACAAGGTGAAGAAGCGAGAAGCAAGGTATTGCGGCAAGGCGGATAAGGTTTTTGTCTTTAACGAAAAGGACAGACGACTGGTTCGGGATTACTATGGAGTGGAAAGTCTGGTTCTGAATCCCTATTTTGGTCTGGAGGACAGTCTTCTGCAGGGGGATTTTGCAGCGTCAGCAACGGAAAGGGAGAGATATTCCATTTGCTTCCTGGGGCAGATGGGACGCCCGGAGAATGATCAGGCGGGGCAGCGGCTTATTGAAATCTGTCGGCGTGTGAAGGATAAACTGCCGGAGCTCAGGCTGTACCTGGTGGGAAATCGGCCCTCGGAAGTCCTGATTCGAAGAGCAGAAGAAGCGAATAGAGCGTTTGCGAATGCTTGCACCGGGGCAGAGGATGGCACCAATGCCCGGTCGGGTGATGAGAATAGAATTGGGACTTGGGTTACGGTTACCGGTTTTGTGGAGGACGTGGATATTTACATCCGAAAGGCGGAGCTTGCGGTGTTTCCGCTGGAAATGGGTGCCGGCATCAAGGTGAAGGTGCTGCGGGCCCTGGCACTGGGCACGCCGGTCATCACGGGCCGGGTGGGCACCGAGGGCATCGATGAGGAATACCGTGTGATCGTGCCGGCGGAAACCGATGCGGAGTATGTGGAGCAGATTGTCAAGCTGCTGGAAAGACCAGATGAATTGAAAGAACGAAGCGCCAGGGGGCAGGCTTTTGTTCAAGAGCATTTTGCCTGGGAGAAAAGTGTGAAGGTACTGACAGAAGTGTATGCTGAACGGTAGTGGGGGATAGAAATGGGAAAAACAGAGAACTGCGAGTTCAGTATCATCGTTCCGGCTTATAATGTAGAAAAGTATATATCAAGCTGCATAGAAAGCATATTGCAGCAATCCTTTTCGGATTTCGAACTGTTGATCATCAATGATGGCTCAATGGACGGGACATTGGATTTGGCAGAGCAGCTTGCCGATAGGGATCCGCGAATCCGCGTTTTTTCAAAGAAAAATGCCGGACTTTCCCATACCAGAAACTATGGAATAGAGAGAGCAGTCGGAAAGTACCTTTATTTTGTGGATTCGGATGATTTGCTGGAAAAGGATGCGCTTTCCAATATCGAAAAACAGATCCAAAATAATCCGGGCGCAGACATTATCGCAACCCGGTATCGGATTCTGGATGACAAAACCGGCAGCAGGGAAGGCGTAAGGAATTTCCCGGAAAGGGTTTTGTCTGATAGCGGCGAGCTGAGCGCTGCAGCGCAATATGCGGCATGTTTTTTGTATGATGATATGTCCACCATGGCGCAGCTCTATATTGTGAGGCGGGAATACCTCAATTCGACTGGGCTTCGTTTCTGTGAGGGGATTCTCCATGAGGACGAGCTGTGGACACCGCAGCTTTTTCTGAATGCAAAGAGAATTGCCTATTGCAGAGAAAGCTGCTATCTCTATCGTGTCAACAGAGTCGGTGCCATTACCAGTGTATTCACCGATAAGCACTATAAGGATCGCATGTTTGTGATGGACCGACTTCATGAGCTGGCGGAAGCTGCGAGGGATACTTCGGTGAGCGGTGCATACAGGGAGAGAATCGGCTGTCTGTATGCAAGATTTATACAGGACATTGATGGAATCGTTGATCAAAAGGAAATTCTGACAGGGCTTTCCGAGAGAAGACATTATCTGAAGAATTCTGCACAGGGAAAATATCGGCTTTTGTATTTTATGACAGGTATGCTTGGCGTGAAGCATGCACTGAAGCTCTTTTCACGATTGATGCATATGCGAGGTGTACTGTGATACCGAAGATCATTCATTACTGCTGGTTCGGCAAGGGTGAGCTCCCGGAAAAAGCCAGGAAATGTATAGCAAGCTGGAAACAATTTTGCCCGGATTACGAGCTGATTCAGTGGAACGAGGATAATTACGAGATTCCGAATATTCCTTTTCTGAAAAAGGCCTATGAGGACAGAAAGTGGAGCTTTGTTACCGATTACGTCCGGTTAGATGTAGTGTATCGCATGGGCGGCATCTATTTTGATACGGATGTGGAGCTTCTCAAGCCCCTTGACGATTTGCTTTCGTATCGGGCGTATTTTGGTTTTGAAGAGATGCATACGGTTAATACCGGACTTGGCTTCGGTGCAGAACAGCATTGCGATATTCTGCGGGAAATGATGGCATGCTACCGGCATTTGCCTGCCTGTCAGTCGGATGAGGAATATTTTCGACATACCTGTCCGGTTGTACAGACACCGATGCTGGAAAAGCGTGGTCTTCTCCTGAATGGAAAAACGCAGAGACTGGGGGACATCATGGTGTTTTCCGCAGAATATATGAATCCTCGGGATTATATGACCGGACGGATGCAGAAGACAGAAAATACCATCAGTATTCATTGGTATGATGCTTCCTGGCAGTCCTTGGCGGATCGAAAGGTGTCAGAGCTGCGGCATAAGCTGATGCCGGTATTTGGCGTGAAGAATGCCTGGCGCATTGCTGTATTGATTCAGTATATGAGATATAAGGGATTAAGGGAAACGCTGCGATATTACAGAGAGAAATACTGAGGCGGAAATGGAAGAACTGAAGAAAAAACTAAAAAAACCAGAGAATAGAATGCTTTTGAAAAATATGCTGTTTCAATTTGCCTGGTGTTTGCTGATGACACAGGTTTTTCTGGTAGAGACAACGATTCCGCTCGGAGCATTTCGTGTTACGGGAATTTGTCTGGGGCTGATTTGTTTTTCCATGCTTATGTGCCTGAATTATTCCCTGAAGCAGTGGCTGATTGTGGGAGCGCTGGGCATAGTGGGGGTACTGACAAGCTATGTCAGTAAAGACAACATTGCATTATGGGTATGCATTTTGCTGGCCTGCTCCAAGGATATACGATATGAACTGACGCTGAAATATATGCTTGCAGCAATGACAGTGATTTTTGCCCTGGCTTTTGTGTTATCTTCCTGCGGCGTGATCGAGAACGTTGCACTTATCGGTACCCATGGCATGCGAAATAAATTTTCCATGGGCTTTGGGTCGGCCAATCTGTCGCATGCATATTTTCTAACCATGTGTCTTCTTTTTGTAGTACTTTTCTATGAAAAAATTGGTATTGCAACAGCGGCAGCGGCGATTGTGCTGAATCTGCTGTATTTCTACCTGACAAAGTGCAAGACCTCAGTTGCCCTGATCATTCTGCTCTTTGCGGCAGTTTTGGTCACAAAAAAGCTGCGCGAATCTGGCTTTGGGAGAAAGCTTTTACAGGTGCTGATGGTGATCGGCAACACTTGCATTATATTTAGCATGCTGATTCTGGTGATCCTGCCTTATTTTTATCGGTGGGACGCGCCGTGGGTTTCCTATTTCGAACATTTCAGTACCATTCTTGCCAGAATTTCGCTGAGTCGGTATTTTCTGGAAAGGTATCACATTACTCTGTTCGGCAACTATCTTCAGGAACTGGTGGACCATTCCTACTATCTGGACATTGGTTATGAGGTGCTTCTGCTTCGCTACGGCATTCTATTCACGGCGATATTTTGTGCCGGAAGTCTTTTTCTGCTGTGGTATTTTCGGAAAAAAGAGGACTACGCGAAATATCTTGTCGTGCTGATGATCTTGATCCACACCTGTATGGAAAACTGGTATTTAATTGCTTTCTACAATTTCAGTTTTTTCTGGATCGCAGAGTATTTTATCTGGCGCGATCCTGCAGAAGGCAAAGCCGACACAAAATGCAGAAAAAAGCTGTTTTTGCGGCTGAATATTGAAAAGTCGAACAATGCGGGCTACAAGGCGGTCAGAGACTGTGAAGAAATCCTTCAGGAAAGCGGCTTTGCGACATATGATCTCTATATCAGAGTGTTCAGCCTGAAGCTTTTGAATCAGATTGTTAACAGTGCGTTGTATCTGGAGCTTCTGCTGCTTCCGAGAAATTGTGATCTCGTGATTGCACATCCGTTATATGAAATCGGATTTAACTATGTCAGATTGCTGCAGCGGGAGAAAAAAGAGAAGAACATGCGGCTGATCTTTCTGATCCATGATCTTCCGTCATTGCGGATCGATCAGGCAAAGACCTTCAAAATGACAGATGGGGAAATGTGCGCTGCGGCGGATTTTGTGATTGTCCATAATGAGCGGATGAAGGCTCATCTTGCAGATACCTATGCGGTTTCAGCGGACAAGCTGAAGGTGCTGGGACTTTTTGACTATCTTTGCAGCTATGAGGAAAAGCCGGGGACAGAAAAGGGAAAGAACATCATCATCGCAGGCAACCTGAACCGCAGTAAGGCCGGCTACCTGGCAAAGCTCGGAGCAGAGACGGAGCTGGTTTTTGAGCTTTACGGCAGCAAGGATCAGAATCCCGAGGGAAAGAATATTCGTTATCATGGTTCCTTCGCGCCGGAGGTGCTCCCCAATCAGCTGCAGGGCAGCTTCGGACTGGTCTGGGACGGTGATTCTGAAAAATGCTGCAGCGGAAACTGCGGAGAATATCTTCGCTACAACAATCCGCACAAAACGTCTCTGTATCTTGCGGCAGGCATTCCGGTGATCACCTGGCAGGAGGCGGCAATCGCAGAGATGATTCGCGGACAGAGACTCGGCATAACGGTTTCCAGCCTGGCGGAGATCTCCGAAAGAATCGATGCGCTTTCAGAAACGGAATATGCGGAAATGCAGAGCAATGCGAGGAAAATGGGCGAAGTGCTCAGAAACGGTGCGCACCTTCGCAGTGTGCTGGAGGAGATATACAGAGCTTAGGAAATGAGATCCTGCAGGATTGCGTGATGTGAACGGAAAACATGGAATTGTGAGATAGGGACTGATGAAAACCAATTCGCTGAAATTTAATATTGTAATGAATGTACTGCTGACCTTGTCCTCCTTCCTGTTTCCTATGCTCACATTTCCCTATGTGTCCAGAATACTCGGACCGGAAGGTATCGGCAAGGTGAGCTTTGCGCAGTCGATTATTACATATTTTACATTGTTTGCGCAGCTCGGCATTCCCTCCTATGGCATTAGGATCTGTGCGCAGAATCGGGACGATCAGGAGGAGCTGTCCCGGATTGTGCAGGAGCTTACCATAATCAGCCTGGTGATGACGGCCATTGTCTATGGGGCTCTGCTTGTTTCTGTCGAAATGATTGACCGGTTCAGAAATGAGAAGCTGCTGATTCTGATCAGCAGCGCATCGATTCTCTTCGGCTCGCTGGGCATGGAGTGGATGTACAAGGGACTTGAGCAGTATGCTTATATCACAACGCGGTCACTGATCTTCAAAGTGATTTCGGTGTGCCTCATGTTTGCGCTGATCCATGCGAAAGAGGATTACATCATATATGGGACGATTTCGGTTTTCGCTTCATCGGCCTCACAGCTCCTGAATCTTATCCATGCAAGGAAATACATCCGCCTGAAGCCCTGCGGAGGCTATCACTTTGCCAGACATTGGAAGGCAGTGGGCGTTTTTCTGGCGATGTCGTGCGCAACGACCATTTATACCAATCTGGATACGGTCATGCTGGGCTTCATGACAACAGATGCAGATGTAGGCTATTACAATGCGGCGGTAAAGATGAAGATCATTCTGGTTGCCATGGTGACCTCCCTGGGAACGGTCCTGCTGCCACGGGCTTCTTATTATGTGAAGAATCATCAGTCGGAGGAATTCTGCAAGGTTCTGACAAAGTCGTTCCGCTTTGTGGCAATGGTATCCCTGCCGGCAGCCGTTTATTTCATTCTGTTTGCAAAGCAGGGAATCCTGTTTTTATCAGGAGAGGATTATCTTGCGGCGACAGCACCGATGCAGCTGATCATGCCGACCATTGCGCTGATCGGCTTTTCAAATGTCACCGGCATTCAGATTCTGGTTCCCCTTGGCGGGGAGAAATACGTCCTGTATTCTGAAATTGCGGGTGCTGCTGTGGATATCGTGATCAATGCACTGCTGATTCCGACAATGGCAGCGAGCGGCGCGGCGATCGGCACCACTGTGGCGGAAATCGTTGTATTGTGCGTGCAGTGTTTCTTTATACGAAAGCACTACAAGCGGTATTGCGGCCTGCTGAAGGATGTTCATTTAAAAAACATTGTTCTTGCGACATTACTGGGAATATTTGTATCGGGGTGGTGCATACGGCTGCAGCTGGGAGCCTTCGGCATATTGAGCATCTCGGCGATGTGCTTTTTTGCAGGATATGTCGGCTGCCTTCTGCTGCTTAAAGATGATTTTATGTTTGAAATGCTGGAAATACTTAGGGATAAAATGGAAAAATACGGAATTGGTACAATGAAGATTTGGGCAATACGAGAAAAATTAATCAGCAAAAAGGAATTTGTGGATAAGCTTTTTCTGTTTTCCTGGGCGATCTACTTTTGCTTTGTGTTTCTGGAAAACACAATGATATATTACAATTGGTTCGTCCCGGTTTATCGGATTGCGAGCCTTGTTCTTCTGCTGATCATGCTGTATCGATTCGCTACAATAGGTAAAAAGGAGAGGGCTGCGCTTTTGCTGATGCTCTTTGTACTGTTTGCGGGAGCAGGTATGCTCGTATTCAGGCACACGAAGGCCTATTTGCTTTGGGCAGCGGCCATTATTGCGGCAAAGGATGTTGAATTTGAAAAAATTGTCAAGGTAGCACTGGGTGTCGGCACGGCTTTGATGCTCATCGCACTGATTGGGTCACAATTGGGCTTTGTGCCGGATCTGGTATACAATTCACGCGGCGGCAGGCAGGCCCATGCTCTGGGGATCTGTTATACAACAGACTGCGCAGCGCATGTATTTTATCTTATGCTGGGATATTTGTTCCTTAAGCGCAGCTATATCAAAGCGTGGGTATATCCATGCTGTCTGGTGTTGGCTTTTGCAGTTTATCTGGCAACCAGAGCCAGAAATAATACCATTTGCATGTGTCTCCTTTTGGCCGGAGCGGCATTATACAGACCGCTGGAAAAGTGGATAGCTTCGGATAAGAGAAAAACCTGTCTTGTTGGGATATGCCTTGGTCTGTTCTTTGTGTTCTGTATATGTTTTTCCCTTTATCATTCCTTCTGTTTCAACGAAAATAACGAATGGCTGGTGAAATTCAATGCTGTTCTGGGCGGAAGATATACGATGGGAAAAGTCGCTTTTGACAATTACGGCATCACACTGTGGGGGAGCAATGTACCCCAGCAGGGATTTGGCGGTGGCGGCGAGGCCGATAATTATTTCTTCCTGGATATTTCTTATGTCAATATTCTGCTTTGCGCCGGGGCTGTGGTATTCTGCGTGAGCATTTTGCTGCTGCTTAGGATCCTTTATAAAGGGTTCAAAACAGATCTGTTTATTATGGGCATTATTGCTGTGATCGCGCTGCAGTCCTGCATAGAGCATCATATGATACAGCTTCAGTACAATTATTTTCTGCTGCTGGCATTCGCTGCTTTCCGGCGGTCGGTTCCCCGGTCATCTTTTGAGGCGATTCGACCGGGTAAACTTATATGAAAACCGCTTCAGCCGGAGAGCAGAGGAGCTTTTGGAAAAACATTGAATATGAGCATGCGTAACTGTTTAGAACCCCCTGTCATCGGAAATTCCTTTGGTAAAAATGGAGAATT
>CAZJQX010000057.1:0-14190 GCA_964548305.1 uncultured Lachnospiraceae bacterium | reverse complement strand
ATCAACTGGAAGGCAGCCAAGGCGGCAGGACTCGATTTCGTTATGGTGCGTATCGCCTACGGCCTGACGGAGGATGCTTATTTTGATGAAAATGTGCAGGGAGCACAGGCGGCCGGCATCAAGGTAGGTGCCTATCTCTGCTCCACGGCGAAGAATATGGACCAGGTGATCGCAGAGGCCAATCTGACGGTGGAGAAGATCAAGAAGTATCAGCTGCAGTATCCGGTGGCCTTCGACATCGAGGTGAATTCCATCCTGTCCGAAGGCGCGACGCCGGCAGAGCTGACGGCTATGTCCAACAAGTACTGCGAAATCGTGAAGAATGCGGGCTATACCCCCATTGTCTATGCCAACAAGACCTGGCTCACCAAGTACATGAATGTGGCGGACATCCCTTATGATGTCTGGTTTGCTTCCTATGCGGAAGATAAGGTGTATCGTCCGGTGTCCGGCACGAATACCACCATCTGGCAGTCCAGCGAGAAGGGCACGATCAACGGCATCATCGGAAAGATCACCACGGAATTCTCCAAGGTGGCCTATGGCGGCAGCACAACCACTACAACGACGCCGACAACCACTACAGCGACGACCACAACGACCACAACAACATCAGCTGCATCGACAACGACATCCGGAAGCAAGGCTGCGGTGGTTGCAGACAGCGGCCCGGTGGCCAGCAGCAATGCAGCCGACATTTCCGTCAGCGGCCCCACGACGGTGACCGACGGCTGGAACCAGAAGACAGACGGCAGCTGGTGCTACTATGAGGGCGGCAGCCTTGTGACCGGCTGGAAGCAGCTGAACGGCCATTGGTATTATCTGAAGTCCGACGGCAGCATGGCTGTGGGCTGGCTGCAGGTGGGCAATGCCTGGTACTACTTCTATCCGGCTGGCGATATGGCAGTCAACTGGTGCAATGTCGGCGAGACCTGGTACTGGCTCAGCGGCGACGGTGCCATGCGTACCGGCTGGAAGCAGATCAACGGCTCCTGGTATTATCTGGACACAAACGGTGCGATGCTGCGGGACTGCACGAGAAGCATCGACGGCACGGAATATCGCTTTGATGCAAACGGTGTCTGGATTTCGAAGTAAGGACAGGGAGGAAGAAAGGACATGAATCGATTTTGCATCGGCACGCTGGCCTGGCTGACGGCAGCACTTTTGACGTCCCAGCCGGTATTGGCGGCCAATGTGACGGAAGCGGCATCCGCACCGGGACAGAGCAGTGTGAGCACGACAGCCGCAGGAAGCGTGAGCTTCGGCGGTGACGGCATCCAGAGTATAGGCGAAACCGCAGAGAATACGAAGGAGCAGGCAGTGCAGGCGGGCAGCACGGCGGTACAGATTTCCAATGTTGCCCAGCCCAACAGTGCGGGGATCAGCGGCTATACGGTTATCGGCAGCTCGGAGCAGAGCAATGTGGACACCACCATCGGTCTGGGCGGCGCCAGCATTACCCTGATGAAGGGGAAGGAAACGGGACAGCAGCTCTGTCTCATTGTGAAGAGCAGCGACGGACATATGCTGGTGGTGGACGGCGGTCTCAAGACCAACGCGCCGTATCTTGCCGAGTACATCCGGTCCAACGGCGGCAGGGTGGATGCCTGGCTGCTGACGCATCCCCATGTGGACCACTGCGGTGCCCTGGCGGTTATGCTGGAGCAGCGGAAGAGCGGCAGCGGCGAGTACAGTGACCTGTCCCTGGGAGATATTTACTACGGCTTTGCTTCGGAAGACTATTATCGTGCCCATGAGCAGTCCTATCGTATTCCGTTTATTGAGGAGATCGACAGCGCACTGGCGAGCTATGATTCTTCGAAGCTTCACTACAATTCTCCGGCAGGCACCACCATCCAGGTGGGCAATGTCAGCGTGCAGATCATGAATCAGGTTTTCCTGTCGGAGGTGGATACGGGAAACAATTCCTCCATTGTATACATGATCACTGTGGGCGGAAAGAAGCTGCTGGTGCTGGGAGACACGCCCTATGAGCTGGCGCAGGAGCTCATGAAGAATTACAGCGCAGATGCACTGAAGGCAGACATTGTGCAGATCGCGCATCACGGACAGCACGGCGGCTCCCTGGACTTCTATCGGATGATCAGCCCCCGCTATGCACTCTGGCCGTCCTCTGAGGAGATCTGGGACAAGGTGAGCGACAGCTATGATGAGAACCAGACCACCTATACGGTGGCGCTGACAAAGCACTGGATGGATCTCATCGGTGTAGAGAAAAATTACATTATGAAGGACGGCAACTGGACACTGAAGTAAGGGAGTCCCTTCATAGACAAACCATGAAAAAGCGAGTATACTTTGGTCAAAGTATGCTCGCCTTTTGGTTATGCATGGATCTGGAGGAATAACATGAAAAAAACGGCATTGGTTGTGATGGCGGCAGGCATTGGATCCCGCTTCGGCGGCGGGATCAAGCAGCTGGCTAAGCTGGGCCCCCATGGTGAGATCATCATGGATTATTCGGTCCATGATGCGCTGGCTGCCGGCTTTGACCGCATTATCTTCATTATCCGAAAGGATATTGAGAAGGATTTCCGGGAGATTATCGGCAATCGCATCGAGAAGGTGGCGGACTGTGATTACGCCTTCCAGGAAATTTCCATGCTGCCGGCAGGCTTTTCCGTACCGGAGGGCAGAAAGAAGCCCTGGGGAACGGCACATGCCCTGCTGCAGGTGCGGAATCTGGTGGACTGTCCCTTTGCGGTGATCAACGCGGACGATTTCTACGGCAAGGAGGGCTTCCGGCTGCTGCATGAGTACATGGTCAATGAGATGGACGAGACGAAGCCCTATTTTGACATGTGCATGGCCGGCTATATCGTGGGCAATACCCTGTCAGACAACGGCACCGTGAGCCGCGGTGTCTGCAAAATGGGTGAGGAAGACTGCCTCGCAGCCATTCATGAGACCTACGACATTGCGAAGCGTGAGAACGGAGAAATTTGGGGCCAGGACATCCAGGGCAATCCGGTACAGGTGGATGGGGATGCCATTGTTTCCATGAATATGTTTGGACTGCCCCGGCATTTCCTCGACGTATTGGAGGAGAATTTCCCGGCGTGGCTGCAGGCTCACGGACAGGAGCTGAAGTCAGAGTATCTTCTGCCGGCAGAGATCGACAAGCTGATGCAGAAGGGCGAGGCACGGGTACGGGTGCTGAAGGATCATGACCGCTGGTTCGGTGTGACCTACCAGGAGGACCGGGAGGCAGTGGAGAAGTCTCTTCGGGCACTGCACGAGGCAGGCAGCTATCCGGAAAAGTTGTTTTAAGCAGTTACACTAAATTTAGAGGAGCTGTTTAGCGCTGCGGCGATGTGGTGCTGAACAGCTGCCTGATTTTGACATCAGACGGGACCGAAGACAGGGAATGGCAGTACAGAACAGAGAGACAAGAAAACAGGCACTGAGAGAGCGGGTACTGGATGCGGAGACGCTGGAGCAGCAGAGCAGAAAGAGACGGCAGCCGCCGGGAGGAAAGCAGCTGCGGCGCTGGCTTCTGCTTCTGCTGGTCATTCTTCTGCTTCTCATTGCCGGAGGCTCCTGGTTCCTGAACCGGCAGTACGAGAGCTACAGCCGCAGCTGGCTTGTGGATTATACCCAGAACAGTACGGCCGATGCGGATGCCGAAAGCTATGAGATTTATGCTGACGGGCTGATGAAGGTGACCCGGGACGGTGCCAGCTATATCAATGCAGCCGGCAAAACCGTGTGGAATCAGTCCTATGAGATTGATACGCCGACGGTTTCCGTGAACGGAGAATATGCGGCCATTGCGGAGCAGGGCGGCACGCACATTTACATCATGGGACCCAGCGGCAGCACAGGCGAGGCGGAAACCAGTCTTCCCATCACCAAGGTGGCTGTATCCGCCAAGGGTGTGGTGTATGCGCTGCTGGAGGATACGGATGCCAGCTACATCGCGGTTTTCACAAAGGAGGGCAGCGCGCTGGACATCTCCATTAAGTCGGTGCTGAGCGGCGACGGCTACCCGGTGGACATTGCGGTTTCTCCGGACGGCACAGAGCTGATGGCTTCCTTTGCCTACCTGGAAAACGGCACGCTTCAGAACAAGGTGGTGTTCTACAACCTTTCGGAGGTGGGACAGAATGCCGGCGGCAATCGTGTGGTGGGCGGCTTCAAGGATGACTTCCAGGGCTATCTTGCGGGCCGGGTGCATTTTTCCGATGATACCCATGCCCAGGCCTTCTATGACGGCGGGGTGGCCTTCTTCTCCACCAAGGTGCTGACCAGCCCGGAGCTTACCGCCAATGTGAAGGTCAGCAATGCCATCCTGTCCATTGCCTATGACGAGGATTATGTGGCGCTTGTTACCGACAATGCCCAGGAAAACAATGCGAGTGCATCGGATGTAACGGAAACAAATCCGGATCCCTACCGTCTGCTGGTGTATCGCACAGACGGACATCTGGTGTTTGATCGGAGCTTTGCCTTCAATTACAGCGGTTTTCAGATGGATCGGAAGCACGTGCTGCTGTATCGCGACAATCAGCTCCGGGTCTATGATATCAAGGGAAAGCTTCGCTACAGCGGCGAGACAGAACTGCCGATCACCAAGGCAAGGATCGGCAGAACCGCTTATGGATCGCTCCGGACAAGCGTTATGATCGGCAGTGCCGGGAAGCTGGAAGGTATTCTTCTGAAGTGAGGAAAAGTAAGAAAGGATTGGCGAGGATATGAAGAAATACTGCGCAGGAATTGATGTGGGAGGAACCACAGTAAAATGCGGACTTTTCACCGTGGAGGGAGAGCTTCTGGATAAGTGGGAGGTGCCCACACGCAAGGAGGAGGGCGGCCGCTACATTCTGGATGATGTGGCGCTTGCCATGAAGACGCGTCTGCAGGAGAAGGGAATTGCCCTGACAGAGCTGAGCGGTGCCGGCATCGGTGTGCCGGGTCCTGTCGAGCCGAACGGATATGTGCATGTCTGCGTCAATCTCGGCTGGACGAACCGTTATCCGGCAAAAGAGCTTTCGGCGCTTCTGGACGGACTGCACTGTGAGGTGGGAAATGATGCCAATGTTGCTGCGCTCGGAGAGATGTGGCAGGGCGGCGGCCGCGGTACCCGGGACATGATGATGGTGACCCTCGGTACCGGTGTCGGCGGCGGCCTGATCATGAATGAGCGGATTGTTACCGGTGTTCATGGTGCCGGTGCGGAAATCGGTCACATTCATGTGCGTGCCCATGAGAAGGAGGCCTGCAACTGCGGCGGCCACGGCTGTCTGGAGCAGGTGGCCAGTGCCACCGGCATTGTGCGGGAGGCCATGCGGAATCTGGCGGCTTCCGAGGAGCCCTCGGCCATGCGTGATTTCGGAGAAAATCTGCAGGCCAAGGATGTCTGTGACTGCGCAAAGGCCGGGGATGCGCTGGCGGTGAAGACATTGGACACCAGCTGCCGTTATCTGGGACAGGTGCTGGCTACGGTGTCCATGGTTGCGGATCCGGCGCGCTATGTGATCGGCGGCGGTGTCTCCAGAGCGGGACAGTACCTCATTGACCGGATCGAAAAGTATTACGACGAATATACGCCATTGCTGGAGAACAACAAAAAGGCAGACATTACCCTGGCAACCCTCGGCAATGATGCGGGCATCTACGGCTGTGCAAAACTGGTTTTAGAGAATGAATAAAAAGGTATACAAGACACTGGAGTTTGACAAGATCCTGGAGAGATTGGCGGAGCATGCCCATTCCCAGGAGGGAAAGCGTCTCTGTCGGGAGCTGGAGCCCTCGACGGACCGCAGCATAATTGAGAAAATGCAGGATGAGACGGAGGCGGCAGAAAACCGCATCCGTCTTTGCGGCAATATCAGCTTTTCCGGTGTGCGGAACGTGCATGCCGCGTTGAAGCGTCTGGAGCTGTCTGCGTCTCTTTCCATACAGGAGCTGCTGCAGATTTCCGGCGTGCTGACGGTGGCCGCCAGAGCGAAGGCCTACAGCCGGGACGGTGAGAAGGAGGATGAGGCCGGGGATGCTCTCAGCGGCTATTTTCAGGAGCTGGAGCCCCTGTCCCAGGTGAACCGGGAGATCACCCGCTGTATTCTGTCGGAGGATGAGATTGCCGATGATGCCAGTGCCGGACTTCATGCTGTGCGGAGAAAGATGCATGTGCTGGAGGAACGGATCCACGGACAGCTGAGCTCCGTATTGAACGGCTCCCGCCAGATGCTGCAGGAAGCCGTCATTACCATGCGGGATGGGCGCTACTGCCTTCCGGTAAAGGCGGAATACAAGTCGCAGTTTCCGGGCATGGTCCATGACCAGAGCTCCACGGGCTCGACCCTGTTTATCGAGCCCATCAGCATTGTGCGGCTGAACAATGAAATCCGGGAGCTGGAGGCAGATGAGAAGCGGGAAATCGAAAAGGTGCTGGAGGCGCTGTCTGCGGCTGTTTTCCCTTATTCTCATGAAATTGAGCGGAACACGGAGCTGCTGGCGCAGCTGGACTTCATTTTCGCCAGAGCCAAGCTGGCGGGTGCCATGCATGCCGTGAAGCCGAGCTTTAATGACCGCTACTACATTCACATCAAGGACGGCCGTCATCCGTTGATTGATCCGAAGACGGTGGTGCCCATTACGGTGTATCTTGGGGACGCTTTTTCTCTTCTGGTGATTACGGGACCGAACACCGGCGGAAAGACGGTTTGCCTGAAGACGGTGGGACTTTTCCAGCTGATGGGACAGTCCGGTCTCTTCATTCCGGCCTTCCAGGGCTCGGAGCTTGCGGTATTTGATGAAATTTTTGCAGATATCGGAGACGAGCAGAGCATTGAGCAAAGCCTGTCCACCTTCTCCGCGCACATGACCAATACGGTGCGGATTCTGCAGCAGGCGGATGCCCACAGCCTCTGCCTTTTCGATGAGCTGGGCGCGGGAACGGACCCCACGGAGGGTGCGGCGCTGGCCATGGCGGTGCTGAACTTCCTGCACAACATGAAGACCAGAACCATCGCCACCACGCACTATGCGGAAATTAAGGTGTATGCACTGTCCACGGAGGGTGTGGAAAATGCCAGCTGCGAGTTCAATGTGGAGACACTGAGCCCCACCTACCGGCTTCTGATCGGTGTGCCGGGCAAGTCCAATGCCTTTGCCATTTCCAAGAAGCTTGGACTGCCGGACTACATCATTGAGGATGCGAAATCCCGCATCGAAAAAGAGGATGTGAAGTTTGAGGATGTGATTGCCAGTCTGGAGGAAAGCCGCATTACCGTGGAACGGGAGCGGGAAGAGATTCAGCGCTACCGGGCGGAAATCGAGGAGTACAAGCGGCGCGCGAAGGAGTCCTCCCGCGGCGTGGAAAAGGGCAGAGACAAGATTCTGCAGAAGGCCCGGGAGGAGGCTGCACAGATCCTTCAGGAGGCCAAGGAAACCGCGGACTCCGTGGTGAAGGAGCTGCGCCGGCAGGAGCAGAGCGGCGGCAAGGTGCTGAAGGCGGAGCAGACCAGAACCGCACTGAACCAGAAGCTGCGGGAGGCCCAGTCGGCCATGGTGAAGGAGCATGTGAAGGGACCGGCACAGCCGCTGTCGGCCAAGAAGATCAAGGTCGGGGACACGGTGAAGGTGCTTTCCATGAATCTGGAGGCTACGGTGTCCACGCTGCCGGATCGGGACGAAATGCTCTATGTCACGGCCGGCATTATACGGACCAAGGTGAGCATCAAGGATCTGGAGCTGGTGCAGTCCGCGAAGCCCCTGGAGAAGTCCGGCGGCAAGGGAAATGCCAGAGGCGCCGGAAAGATCGGCATGTCCAAGGCCATGGGCATGTCTCCGGAGATTAACCTGATCGGTGAAACCACCTCGGAGGCACTGCCGGAGCTGACCAAGTACCTCGATGATGCGTATCTTGCGCGTCTGCCCCAGGTGCGGATTGTGCACGGAAGGGGCACCGGTGCGCTGAAGAAGATGGTGCATCAGGTTCTGAAGAAGAACAAATACATAGAAGAATTCCGTCTGGGCGAGTACGGTGAAGGCTCGGACGGCGTAACCATTGCGAAGTTCAAACGATGAGGGGAGGCGGCAGATGGTGGAAAAGCAGAGAATCCTGATTGTGGATGATGACAGCTCCATAGCAGAGCTGATCGCACTGTATCTGGAAAAGGAATGCTATGATACCCGCATTGCGGCGGACGGCGAGGAGGCACTGCAGCTGTTCCCGGAATATAAGCCGAATCTCATTATCCTGGACCTCATGCTGCCGGGCATCGACGGCTATGAGGTTTGCCGCCGCCTGCGGACGAATTCCCAGGTACCGGTGATCATGCTGTCGGCCAAGGGCGAGACCTTCGACAAGGTACTGGGTCTGGAGCTGGGGGCAGATGATTATATGCAGAAGCCCTTCGACTCCAAGGAGCTGGTGGCCCGGGTGAAGGCGGTGCTGCGGCGTTTCCAGAATGCGGAGAACAGCCGGCCCAAGGAGGAAATTCGGGCGCAGGGCGCGGTCATGGATGTGCCGGAGCTTTCCCGCAGCGGAAAGTATATCGAGTATCCGGACCTGCTCATCAATCAGAGCAACTATGCGGTGATTTACCGGGGAAAGCCCGTGGATATGCCGCCGAAGGAGCTGGAGCTTCTGTATTTCCTGGCCAGCTCTCCCAACCAGGTTTTCACCCGAGAGCAGCTGCTGGACCATATCTGGGGCTATGAGTTTGCGGGAGATTCCCGTACCGTGGACGTACATATCAAGCGCCTCCGGGAAAAGCTTTCCGGCAGCAAGGAATGGGAAATCGCAACAGTCTGGGGCATCGGCTATAAGTTCAGAGTGGGATGATGAAGAAGTCACTGTTCAGCAAATTAATACTGTCCTATATCGCCTTCGGTATTCTGGGCTTTGCGGTTATTGCGGTGCTGTCCTCCAAGCTTACTTATGAGTATCTCCTGCGGGAGCAGGCCAACAACCTGTATTCAGAGGCGACACTGATTGCCACCACTTATTCGGAGTCGTCCAATGCTGCGCTCTCCGAGGAGATGATCAATGAGCAAATGAAGGCGGTTTCCGCTTTCCTGCACGTGGACATCTGGCTGGTGGACCGCGAGGGAAATATCATTTCCGATTCGGACCAGGAGTGCCGGCGGGAGCTGAGCATAGAGGACTTTGATCCCACGATGTTCGGGAGTCAGCGGTATATGACCGGAAATTTTCATAATATGTTTTCGGAACCGGTACTGACGGTGGCGTCGCCCATTACCCGGAAATACAGCACCAGCGGCTATGTGCTGATTCATATGCCGGTGGAAAACATTCTGGAGTCTCAGGATGATATTCTGAACATTGTATACATTACCGGACTCATCATTTTCTGTCTTTCCCTGATCATTCTTCTGGTCTTTTACCACATTGTATACAAGCCGCTGCGGCAGATCACGGAGGGCGCGACCAAGTATGCAGCCGGAGAATACAGCTACCGGATCGAGACCCATGCCAGGGATGAGATGGGGTATCTTGCGGAAACCCTGAACTTCATGTCGGATGAAATTGCGAAGGCGGATGATTACCAGCGGCAGTTCATCGCCAATGTGAGCCATGATTTCCGTTCGCCCCTGACCTCAATCAAGGGCTATCTGGAGGCGATTCTGGACGGCACCATTCCGCCGGAGCTTATGGAGAAATATCTCCTTCGGCTGATTGCGGAGACGGACCGCCTCACCAAGCTGACAAGGTCCATGCTGCAGCTCAATACCATGGACCAGAAGGGCTTCCTGACTCGCACCAACTTTGATGTGAACCGCATGGTGAAGGACGTCTGTGAGAGCTTTGAGATGAGCTGCCGGAAGAAAAACATCACCTTCGAGCTGGTCTTTGATCAGAAGAAGGAAATGGTGTATGCGGATTATCCCAAAATCCAGCAGGTGCTCTACAATCTGGTGGACAATGCCATGAAGTTCAGCACCGGAGATTCCAGCATCGTGATCCGGACCGGACTCCGCGGCAGCAAGGCCTTCATTTCCGTGAAGGACAGCGGCATCGGCATCCCCAAGAAGGACATCAACAAGATCTGGGATCGTTTCTACAAAACGGATCAGTCCCGCGGCAAGGATAAGCAGGGCACCGGCTTGGGACTGTCCATCGTGAAATCCATTGTGAATGCGCATGGTGAGAACATAGACTGTGTATCCACGGAGGGTGCGGGAACAGAGTTCACGTTTACGCTCCCCGTGGCACAGGCAGACGCAGGATAAGGATATGTCAGAGAAGAAATTTATCAAAGAGAAGATTGTAGGGCGGGAGGAAAGTCCCCGCCATCGGATCCGGCATTATCTTCGGGTGGTGCTGTCGGCAGTGCTTTTCGGCTGTATCAGTGCCGGGGCTTTTGCGGCCTCGGAGCCTCTGTTGGAGGGCTTTCTGCATAAGGAAGAGGCGGAGTCCATTGAATTTGAGACCGAGCCGGTCCAGGAAAGCACCGAGGCAGTGACCGAGGCCCCGTCAGAAGCGGAAACTGAAGCGTTGGCAGAGGTGGTCCAGTCGGAAATTGAAAACTACAATTTTTCGGTATCCTCCTATGAAAATCTCATGAACAGCCTGAAACAGCTGGTGAGTGAAGGCGAAAAATCTCTCGTGGAAGTAAAGAAAAGCGTCAGCAGCCGGGATTTCCTGGGCGGGGAGTATGCGGCGGAGGACAGCTATTCCGGCGTGGTGCTGGCGATCAGCGGCAGTGAGGTTCTGATTCTGACGCCCCTGGAGGCGGCAGAAAATTCGGATTCTCTGGAAGTCACCATACAGCGGGAGAAGAGCTATCCGGCTACCGTGAAGGCGAAGGACACCAGGGACCGGTTGGCTGTGGTTTCTGTGGCGCTTTCCGATCTTTCCGAGAAGGAGAAGAAGAGTCTGAAGGAAATTCCACTGGGGAATTCCCGTCTTCTGCAGCGAGGAGATACCGTAGCCATCATCGGCGCACCCACAGGAACGGTGAATTCCTCCGTCTTTTCTTCAGTGGCGTACTTAAGCTACAATGAGACCGCCATGGATCGTACCGTCGAAGACATTACCCTGACAGGACAATGCGGGAGTGCGCACGGCAGCTTCGTGCTGAACACCCGGGGCGAGCTGGTGGGCTGGGCGGACAGTGCGGCAGAGAACACAGACGGGTTCTGCCGGATTGCCGGCATTTCCGACTACCTGAAGGACATCGAAAGCCTCAGCAACGGACGGGAAATCAGCTACCTGGGACTGCAGCTGCAGGAGGTAAGCGGTGAGCTCGAGCAGAACGGCATCCCGGCGGGGCTCTATGTACACGGCACCGAGGAAAATTCTCCGGCCTATATGGCGGGCATTCAGAGCGGCGATGTGCTGGTGCGCATCAATGAGCAGGATGTGAAGACCGTCAGCGCTTATGAAAATGCATTGGAAAATACGGCAGTCAATGATACAATAGCTGTTACTGTGCTCCGGCAGGGGGGACAGGATTACACCGAGCTTACGTTTACGGTGACAGTGGGTGTGAGGTAGGAGATGGAGTTTAAAGAATTTTTTCAACAAAGGAAACAGGAAATGAAATATATTGAGAACTTTCATGACGGTCTGCGGGTTGCCGGGGTGTATCTTGTGAAGACCAAGAACATGGCACTGACGAAGAACGGCAAGGAATACATGAATGTAACGCTGCAGGACCGGACCGGCTCTGTGGATGCGAAGATCTGGGAGCCGAATTCTCCGGGCATCAATGAGTTTGATGTGCTGGATTACGTGTATGTGGATGGAAATGTCACTGTCTACAACGGAACGAACCAGCTCAGCATTCAGCGTCTCTCCGTAGCTGAGGAGGGCTCCTATGATCCGAAGGATTATCTCCCGGTTTCCGGTCGGCCGCTGGAGGAAATGGCGCAGGAGCTGGACAGAGATATTCAGTCCGTGCAGAATCCTTATCTGCATCGTCTTCTGGAGCTGCTGTTTGTGGAGAATGAAGCCTTCCGGAAGGAATTTATGGTGCATTCCGCAGCGAAGTCCGTGCATCATGGCTATGTGGGCGGCCTGATGGAGCATACGCTCTCTGTGGCAGCGATCTGTGATTATTTTGCCAAGCAGTATCCGGACCTGCACCGGGATCTGCTGGTGACGGCGGCCCTGTGCCATGACATCGGCAAGGTGCGGGAGCTGACCAATTTCCCCAGAAATGATTATTCTGATGAAGGACAGCTGATCGGACATATCGTCATCGGCTATGAAATGATCATGAATGCGGTACGGGAAATTCCGGATTTCCCGTCGGTTCTGGCGGCTGAGCTTGGTCACTGTATTCTGGCACATCACGGAGAGCTGGAGTATGGTTCGCCGAAGAAGCCGGCGCTGATGGAGGCGATGGCACTGTCCTTTGCGGACAATGCGGATGCAAAGCTGGAAACCATGCGGGAGGCGCTGGGGGCAGCGGATCGCTCCGGCAAGTCCAAGGAAAACAACGGCTGGATCGGCTTTAACCGCCTGATTGACTCCAATCTCAGGAGAACCAGCAATACCTAATCCATAATCCACCGAGCTGAGCGCGGGCGTTCCCGGTGGATGGTCGTATAAAGGGCTTTGCGTTAAGCAAAGCCTTCTTTATTTCCCACTGGGCTTAGCGACAGCTTGGCTGGTGAGAGCCGAAGCGGCTAACGTATCTTAAATGCCCGTCAGGAGGGGCACTGTGCATGAAGAAGAATGAGACGTTTGAACTGGAGATCACGGACTACTCCGGAGAGGGTCTGGGCATCGGCCGTCAGGAGGGCTTTGTCTGGTTTGTGAAGGATACTGTCATCGGAGACCGGATTCTGGCCAGTGCCACCAAGGTAAAAAAGAACTACGGCTTCGCCCGGCTGTTGAAAATACTGTCTCCCTCCGATGATCGTGTGCCGGCGGCCTGTACTCTGGCCCGGCGCTGCGGCGGCTGTCAGCTTCAGGAAATGTCCTATGCGGCGCAGCTCAAATTCAAATCCGAGAAGGTATACAACAATCTTCTGCGCATAGGAGAGGTGGAAAAGGACATTCTTGACCAGGTATTTGAACCGATTGTGGGGATGAAAATGCCTTATCGCTACAGAAATAAGGCTCAATTCCCAATTTCCAGGGATAAATCGGGAAAGCTGATCGCAGGCTTCTATGCGGGACGTACCCATGATGTGATTTCCTGTGAGGACTGTCTTCTGGGCATTACGGAGAATCAGGAGATCCTCCGCCGTGTGCTGGCATGGATGGAGACCTATCACATTGAACCCTATGACGAAAAAAGCGGCCGCGGCGTGGTGCGGCATGTGCTGATCCGAAAGGGCTTTGCCTCCGGACAGATTATGGTATGCCTGGTGGTGAATGCCCGGAAGCTGCCGGAGAGCGAAGCACTGGTTCGGGATTTGTGCATGAATACAGAGTCGAATGTGGATAAGTTCCTCGGCGCCGAAGACATTAGCCTGAAGGAAAATGGGAAAAGCACGGAATTTCGCGGGATTCTGCATGTGGACAGCCTGAGTTTCAGCATCAATACGGAACGGAGCAATGTGATCATGGGGCGGGAAATCGTGCACCTTTACGGGCCTGGCTACATTGAAGATGCCATCGGCAGCGTGCGCTTCCGGATCTCGCCGCTTTCCTTCTACCAGGTGAATCCGGTGCAGACAGAGCAGATGTACGGCGCGGCGCTGGAGTTTGCGGGGCTGCAGGGGCAGGAAAATGTCTGGGACCTCTACTGCGGCATCGGCACGATTTCGCTCTTCCTTTCCCAGCGTGCGAAGAAGGTGTATGGTGTCGAGATTGTGCCGGCGGCCATCGAGGATGCGAAGGAAAATGCACGTCTGAACGGCATCGACAACGCGGAATTTTATGTGGGTGCGGCGGAGGATGTGCTGCCGGAGTGGTATGCGGCGCACCCGGAGGAGCGGATCGATGTGGTGTCTGTGGACCCGCCCCGGAAGGGCTGTGATGAACGCTGCCTCAGCACCATTGTGTCGATGGCCCCGGAAAAGATTGTCTACGTGAGCTGCGATTCGGCCACGCTGGCGCGGGATGTGAAGTATCTTCGGGCGCAGGGATACGAGCTGCGGCGGGTGCGGCCGGTCGATAACTTCTGCCAGACGATACATGTCGAGACGGTAGTATTGATGTCACGAAAAGGTAAATAAGTGCCAGAAAACGGTCTACATATCGACATCGACGTTGATGTTGAGGAAATGCTTCAGGAAAAG
>CAZJQX010000056.1:0-14396 GCA_964548305.1 uncultured Lachnospiraceae bacterium | reverse complement strand
CCGCACCGAAAAAATAATGGATAACAGAATGGTATCAGATATCATGCGGGAAATGATCGCGTATTCAGACGGCAATCTTCACGACATCGCACATTTTATGAAGGTTTACGGCTTCGCGCGGACAATCGGTGTGCAGGAGGGTTTATCCGATGCGGAACAGGAAACCTTGGAGATTGCGGCGATTCTTCATGACATTGCCTGTCCGCTGTGCCGGGAGAAATACGGAAATACGAACGGAAAATATCAGGAGAAGGAAGGCGGACCGTTGACGGAGGCGTTTCTCGAAAAATTCACGCTTCCGGAAGGCATGGCGGAGAGGGTCATCTATCTCGTCAGCCATCATCATACCTATGCCAATGTCGTCGGCCGCGACTACCGGATTCTCCTCGAGGCGGATTTCCTCGTCAATGCAGATGAGAGCAGAATGACGGCAGAAGCGATTCGAAGTGCGCGGGAGAAGATATTCGAAACCCAAAGCGGCACGGCGCTGCTGGACAGCATTTATCTGGCTTCAGAGAAGGCGGCACAGATTGACTGATTCTGTGTGCGGCACGGCGTATCTTCATTTGCCCGGGCTTTTTGAGTTTTACGATTTTTACAAGGCTTTTTTAGCACTCTATCAGGAGCACAGAGAATATTTCTATGACTGGTGCGAGATTGGTTCCATTTACGGCGCACCGGCGGACTGCCTATGGGGCGGCGGCAGAGCCGGCTTCGGAGAAGCCGATGCTGCGGAGGTTCTGCAGCTTATGCAGGAGTATGGAATATCTGCCAGACTGACCTTCAGCAATTCTCTTCTCCGGGAGGAGCACCTGCAGGATGAAGGCTGCAATTCCTTGTGCCGCTTGTTTGAGGGAAATGAAAACGGCATTATTGTTGCTTCGGAGCTTCTGGTGAAGTATCTGCAAAAGCATTATCCGGGGTTCTATCTTGTGTCCTCTACCACCAAGGTCTTAACCGCATTTGAGGAACTGCGGGAGGAAGCCGAAAGGAAAGAATTCCGTTATGTGGTGCCGGATTTTCGCTTGAACAAGGCGTGGGATGAGCTGAAAACGCTGCCGCAGAATCTGAAGGACAAGATGGAGTTTCTCTGCAATGAATGCTGCTGGATCGGCTGTCGGGACAGGAGGGCATGCTACGAAGCCGTCAGCAGGAAAAATCTGGGAGAAGAGACGGAAGAGCACATTTGCAGGGCACCGGGAGCGAGTGAAGGCTATCGTTTTTCGAAGGCCATGCGGAATCCGGCATTTATCAGCAGAGAGGATATTCGAAATATTTATCTGCCGATGGGATATTCCAACTTTAAAATTGAAGGACGCAGTCTGGGCAGTGCCCTGATTCTGGAGTTTCTGCTGTATTACATGACGAAGCCGGAGTATCAGCTTATGGTCCGGGAAGAAATTTATCTCGACAATATGCTGGATCTTTTTTAAGGAAATGCTGGCTTAATCAGCACTTCTCTAATGCCGTAACTCAAATTTACGGATTTTGTAAGGGATTACGACACCGCGGTCGCTTGCCATTTCGATGAGGGCTATGGTATCGTATGATACCGGAGTCGAAGGGTTCGGAACGAGCAGAGATCCCGGCTTTTTTGGAAACTGAAATTGAATATTCGGAGGAGTAATTGAGAAATGAAGAAGAAAATTATTCTGGCATTGACGGCAATGGCAGTCGGTACAGCGGCGATGACTGGCTGCGGTTCATCCGCAAAGGAGACAACGACGGCAGCGGAGACAACAACAGCAACTGCCACAGAGGCTGTTGAGGAAACAAGCGCTGCAGCGGAGGAGGAGAGTGTAGGGATGGCGAATCCCTGGACGGATTCTGATAAAGAAGGCGTTGCGGCGGCAACCGGCTTTGAGATGACGCCGCCGGAGGGCGCTGAGAATGTATACTATTCCTATATGGCATCAGACGGTCTTGCGGATATGACCTACGATCTGGATGGCGCCGTCTGGACCTATCGTATGCAGTTTGCGGACAAGCTGACGGATATTTCCGGTCTCTATGTGGACTGGATGGATGAGGAGGACGGAACGGTTTCCGAAAGGGCTGCAAAGTACTATGCCTATAGAGATGAGAAGGATGAGGGCAACGGCGACGTGCAGCTGGTGCTCTGGTATGACAGTGTGACCGGTGTGACCTATTCGCTCTCTGCCGGCGGCCCGGATCTGAACGGCATGGATATTCAGGTCTATGCGGAGAATCTGTTTGATCCTCTGCAGGGCGAGTCGACCGACGATCCGGAGGGCGACCGGAAGACTGAGCTGGAGGACTATTTCCTCGGTACGCATACCAGCAGCTATGACGGCAGCGAGATTGTGATCACAGACAACGGTGATGATACATTTTCAATGAATCTCAGTATTGTCGGACTTTGCACGCTGGAGGATGCTGCCGCAACCTTTGAGGAGCATAAGCTGTTTTTTAAGGCCGAGGATCCGAGCGGTGGACAGATTTCCGGCATGGTATATCGGGACAGCGACAACAGTCTGGATGTGAAGATTCTGGACAGCAATTGGGAGCTTCTGCCGACGGATGAAGTAGTGGAAGGCTTCGGCAAGTAATCAGCAGACGGAATTTTGCCAATACCATATGCGCGAAAAAACAGGCATCTCCGATAAAAGGAGGTGCCTGTTGCTTTGAATGGAAAAAATGTTCGCATGGATTATTTCCGATAGTGGTTGATCAGGCTTCCGGCAAGAAGAATCTGCCGTTCCTCCTGTGTCAGACGGTCCAGCGTGCATTGAATGCTGCCGACGGCATGCTTTTTCAGCATTTCCGGATCCAGCGCCTGCACATCATTTTCTGTTTCGACGGAAATACCGGACAGAATCTGCAGATGGACGGCTTCCTCACCGCTTTCCAGAATCTCACGGATATTTTCAATGAAGAGATAGCTTCCCACAGGGAGAGACAGCTTTTCCTCGGTGCGGAGGGGCAGCAGTCCCCAGTTGATGAGGTTGCTGCGGTAGCGCTTGGTGGAGTACTCATTGCTGAGGTTTGCAAAGCCGCCCAGTACCTTCTGGCAGGAGGCAGCCTGCTCTCTTGAGGAACCGTCGCCGATGGCGTCTGCCACCATAACAGAGCCGAAGGTAACACTGCCTTCGAGGGACAAATTCGGGCCTGTTTCGATGGCCCGGATTTTTTTTGCCCTGCTCACATAGTCCGGGTCCCGGCTGATCATGGTGAACCCGGAAATCTTTTCCGGATTGGAGCGGTAGGAGGAGGCCTCACCGGAGGGAATCAGCTCGTCGGTGGTAACAGAGCCCTGATAGGAGCCGGAAATTTTCAGCAGAAGATGCTGCTTCAGTCCGGCCATTTCCGGCCAGTCCGCGATGTTCGGTCCCTTGACAAGCTCGACAGAAGAATCTGCTTTGCCGTATCCATCGTAAACCTGTCCCTGATAAATGCGGGCATCAAAGTGATGCCGCAGTGTCCGATACGTCACATCGGTCAGACTGTCTGCCGCAGTCAGCTTTCCATGATTTCGCACGGTCGCTGCGATAGAGCGGGCGTCCATCAGACAAACCGCCGACATTTGCCCCTGCCCCGGCTTGCTGCCCTCCCGGTTCGGATAATTTCTCGTTACATGACGGATGCTGAGCTGATTGTTGGCCGGTGTGTCGGTGACGCCGAAGCAGGGACCGCAGATACAGGGACGGAGGGTAATGCCGGCAACTGCGAGCTCCGAAGCCACGCCGCACTGCATCAGATCCTCCATGATGGGGAGAGAGGCCGGATTTACGTGAAGGTTCAGAGCGGCACCGTTGATGGACAGCATTTCTCCCTTTTCGTCCTTCAGAATGTCCGCGATGGCCACAATGTTTTCAAACATGCCGCCGGCACAGCCGGAAACCAGTGCCTGATCCGGATAGAATGCACCGTTCCTGAGATGCTGCATTATGCGGAATGGCTCGCCATGATCGCCCTTGATTTCATTGCCCTTCGCTTCGATGTCCAGAAGGATGCTTTCGGCATCCGCAAGGAAGGCGCGGATGGGCATGGCGTGACTCGGATGGAAGGGGAGTGCAATCATGGATTCCACACGGCTCATGTTGACTTCAATCATGCCGTCATAGTAGGCACCGGCCTCCGGCGTCATCCGGGAATAGTCTGCGGCTCTGCCGTGCTCCCGGAGATAGACATCTGTCTTTTCGTCAGTGCACCAGACGGAGGAGAGGGCAGCGGATTCCGTCATCATGACATCAATGCCCATACGGAACTCCATGCTGAGGCTGCTGATGCCGTCTCCCACAAATTCCAGAATTTTATTTTTATTGAAGCCGTTCGCAAAGGTTTCGGCAATGATGGCCAGTGCCACATCCATGGGACCTACACCGGGACGGGGACTGCCGGTGAGCTTTACGGCCAGTATCGGCGGCAACGCGATGTCATAGGTATGCCCCACCAGCTGCTTCACCAGTTCGCCGCCGCCTTCACCGATGCCCATGGTGCCTAGCGCCCCGTAGCGGGTATGGGAGTCAGAGCCAAGGATCATTTTCCCGGCACCCGCCATCATTTCCCTCATATACTGGTGGAGCACGCCGCGATAGGGAGGCAGGAAAATGCCGCCGTAGCGCCGGGCGTTGGAGAGGCCGAAGGCATGGTCATCCTCCAGTATGGTGCCGCCTACCGCGCAGAGCGTGTTGTGGCAGTTGGAGAGTACGTAGGGAACGGGGAATTCCTTAAGACCGGAAGCCCGGGCCGTCTGCAGAATGTTCACATAGTTGTTGTCCGGGGACACCATGGCATCGAAGCGCAGCTTCAGGTTCTCGGGATCACCGGAATGGTTGTGCCGCTGCAGGATCTGAAAGGCCATGGATTTTTGGCGGCCTTCTGCCACCGCAGCCTTCGGATACTGCGGGTTTTCCGGGGTGCCCTCTGTGCCCGCCGGACAGAAAACCTCGTATCGTTCATTTAAAAAGACACCGTGCCCTGTTAACCTGACCATAATTGACTCCTTTTTGTGATTGTTTAGCACTGTGGCGATGCGGTGCTAAACAGTTACCTCTTTTTTTGTCTGCTGCCGTAAGCCCGGACAGCGCACTGAATAAGCAAATTCTTGATGAAAACAGTATAAATCTTCCGAATTTATAAGTAAAATAAATCGAAATGTATGCTTTTTATATAAAAATTTCTATTCATGCGGATTGTAAATAAAACTTTAGGAACAAAGGGCAGGGTTTGTGTTATGATACCAGAGGCAAAGAGGATTTCATCTCTTGCGAATCATTAAGAGGAGAAAATACATTATGAAAAAGAAGAATTTGATGACAATGGGCGCAGCGCTGGTGCTGGGGGCATCCCTGCTGGCTGGCTGCGGCAGCAAGACAAGCACAGAAACCACAGCGGCAGGCACTGTGGCAGAAAGCGAATCCGCTGAAGAGGAGACGACGGCAGCAGAAGAGACAACTGTTGAAGAGACGACAGATGCAGCTGAGGAGGCAGAGACCGCAGATCCCGAGGGCTCTTCCGGTAAGCTTGCGGGTGCCAATGCCATGGCTGAGTTCCAGGACTTTGATGCAGAAAATACAGACAGCAAGGTGGGCATCACAATGCACTATCAGACGCTTGCCCTGAAGGACGAGGCCAAGGAAAAGTATACGGCATTGAACGAGACGCTGGAGGCAGCAGCCGATGCCAAGGCGACAGAGATGGCAAAGAATTACAAGAGCCTGCAGGAGGAAGCAGCGGAGATGGAGGAGTATGCGGAAGACGGCATTTCCCTGTCCATCGAGGATACGCTGGAGCTTCGCCGGGGCGATGAGAAGGTGCTGTCTGTGCTGGAGATGGATTCGGAGTATCACGGCGGTGCCCATGGCTATACTGTATACAAGGGCCAGAGCTATGACACGCAGACCGGTCAGGAGCTGAAGCTTGCAGACCTGATTCAGGACAAGGATGCCCTGATGTCCTATCTCGCAGAGCAGCTTATTGCCGAATACCCGGATGTGACCTTCTTCACGGACAATGGAGAGGATGCCGATGCCGCTTCCTTAGCGGAGACGCTGAAGACCACCTATGAGGATCTTTCGAACCTTTCGTTTGTTGTTGATCTGGAGGGACTGACCTTCTTCTTCAGTGAGGAGGAGCTGGCGCCCCATGCCTGCGGTATGCAGCAGATCGGCACTTCCTTTAATGAAATCAGCGATCTGCTCACAGAGCAGGGCAAGGCACTGGCAGGAGAATAAGGATTCATGTATGAGGGATTTTTACCGGTAAATCGGGAGGATATGCTGGAGAAGGGTATTACGCAGCCGGACTTTGTCTACGTTTGCGGAGATGCCTATGTGGATCACCCCAGCTTCGGATCAGCCATCATCAGCCGCATTCTGGAGGCTCACGGCTACAGCGTCTGCATGCTCTGCCAGCCGGACTGGCGGAAGCCGGAGTGTGTGCAGGAATTCGGCGAGCCACGGCTCGGCTTCCTGGTTTCGGCCGGAAACATGGATTCCATGGTGAACCACTATACGGTGGCCAAGCGGCACCGGAAGACCGATTCCTATACACCGGGCGGTGTGATGGGCAAGCGGCCGGACCGGGCGGTGACGGTATACTGCAACCTGATCCGGCGGAGCTATAAGCATACGCCCATCATCATCGGCGGCATTGAGGCCAGCCTTCGCCGGCTGGGCCATTATGATTACTGGTCCGATCGGGTGAAGCGCTCCATTCTCCTGGATTCCGGTGCAGACCTCATTTCCTACGGCATGGGAGAGCACAGCATCGTGGAGATCGCGGATGCGCTGGCTTCCGGCATTGCCGTTTCCGACATCAGTTGGATTGAGGGAACTGTGTACAAGACCCGGCAGGAAGACAGCATTTACGATGCCATCCGTCTGCCGGATTTTGAAGAGATTGAGGCGAGTCCGGAGCGCTATGCGGAGAGCTTCGCCATCCAGTACAGAAACACGGATCCCTTTGCGGCGAAGCGGGTTTACGAATGCTATGACGGAGCCCTTTTTGTCGTGCAGAACCCGCCGGCCAAGCCGCTCACCGAGCTGGAAATGGATGACGTCTATGATCTTCCTTATATGCGGGACTATCATCCCATGTATCGGAAGGACGGCGGAATTCCGGCGCTGGGCGAGATCAAGCTGAGCCTCACCTCCAATCGAGGCTGCTTTGGTGAGTGCAATTTCTGCGCGCTTACCATGCATGAGGGGCGGATCGTTCAGGCGAGAAGCCATGAGAATATCCTGAAGGAGGCGGAGCAGATTCTGGAGGACCCGGATTTCAAGGGCTATATCTTTGACGTTGGCGGTCCCACCTCGGAGTTCCGTGCCCCGGCCTGCGATAAGCAGCTGACGAAGGGCGCCTGTGTCGGGAAGAAATGTCTTTGGCCCTCACCCTGTAAAAATCTCAAGGTGGATCACAGCGACTATGTGCAGCTTCTCCGGGAGGTGCGCTCCCTGCCCGGTGTGAAGAAGGTCTTCGTGCGTTCCGGCTTCCGCTTTGATTATCTGATGGCGGACAAAAACAAGGAATTTCTGCGGGAAATCTGTGCGCATCACGTCAGCGGTCAGATGCGTGTGGCACCGGAGCACATTTCCGACAACGTGCTGAAGGAGATGGGCAAGCCCAAGGTGGAGGTTTATAATGCCTTCGTGCGGGAGTTTGAGAAGATCAACAAGGAGCTGGGACTTAAGCAGTATATTGTGCCATATTTGATGTCGTCTCATCCCGGCAGCCGCCTGAAGGATGCCATCGCGCTGGCGGAGTACATCCGGGATATGGGCTACATTCCGGAGCAGGTGCAGGATTTTTATCCTACACCGGGCACCGTATCCACCTGCATGTATCACACCGGCATCAATCCCCTGACGAAGGAGAAGGTCTATGTGCCACGTTCACCGCATGAAAAGGCCATGCAGCGGGCGCTGATTCAGTACCGCAGGCCGGAGAATTATGAGCTGGTGAAGGAGGCTCTGCTGCGGGAGCATCGGGAAGACCTTATCGGTTATGACAAAAGATGTCTGATTCGACCGACTGAGCAGAAAAGGAAAAGAGGAGAGTGACAGTGAAGAGAAAAGGACAGAAACGAGAAATGACTGCTTTGCTGACGGCGGCAATGCTGGCTCTGGCAGCCCCCGTGACGGTGCTGGCAGAGGAACCGGTGCTGGAGATCACCGAGCAGGGACCGGCTGCGGGCATCAGTGAAAGCACAGCAGCTGTCGCTTCTTCTGAAACAGCGGCAGCGCAGGAAACGACTGCTGTTCAGGAAAGTACGGCGGCTGCCGCATCCGCAAGCAGCACGGGAACCAGCACTGTTAATCTGGCAAAGCTTGCGAATGACGGCAGTACCCAGAGCATCGGCAGCAGCATTGACAGCAAGTACGCGGTGGTATTCGATCTGGATGAGAACCGCATCGTGGCAGAGAAGAATGCCGACGCGCAGGTGTATCCTGCTTCCATGACGAAGATCATGACGCTTCTGGTCTGCGCAGAGCATCTGCCGGATCTCACTGAGAAGCTGACCATTACCCAGGACATTGTGGACTATATCAATGCCCACGATGCTTCTAACTGCGGATTTGCGGCGGGAGAGCAGGTGACGGTGAAGGATCTTCTCTACGGCGTGATCATGCCCAGCGGTGCCGACGCGGTGATGGCGCTGACAAGAAGAATTGCCGGCTCTGATGCGGCCTTTGTGGAGATGATGAACCAGAAGGCGAAGGAACTGGGACTTTCCGACGGTGCCCATTTCGTAAATGCCACCGGCCTCTACAACGCAGAGCATCACCTGACTGTGAAGGATGTGGCACAGATTCTGAATGCAGCCATGGCCAATGCCACGGCTCGAGAGGTGCTTTCAGCGCATACTTACCAGACGGAGAACACCAACAAGCACAGCAGCGGCATCAAGTTCTCGAACCTCTTCCTGCGGCGCATCGAGGACCAGAAGTTGGGCGGCGCCACGGTGGTGGCGGCAAAGACCGGCTATGTGAGCCAGTCCATGTTCTGTGCTGCCAGCTACGGAACCTCTGCTTCCGGCAAGCACTATATCGTGGTGACAGATCACGGCTCCAGCACCTGGCAGTGCATCTACGATCAGGCGGCGCTGTACAGCGCTTATGCGAAATAAGTCATATCGAGACAAGAAAAGTAAAAACAGAGCAGCGAAGCATAGCTTTACTGCTCTGTTTTTGCATAATTGCTGTTTACGATTACGGCAGTCAGGCCAGCAGCAATTCGACATAAAAGGTGTTGATGCCGTCCCGGCTTTCGGCCCAGATGCGTCCCCGGTGGTTTTCCACAATGGATTGGGCGATGGAGAGGCCCAGTCCGTAGCTGTGGTTCATGGCTCGGGCGGGATCGATGCGATAGAAGCGCTTGAAGATATTTTTCAGGTCTTCGTCGGAAATTTCCTCACCGGGATCTGCCACGGAAAGCAGGGCATGATGGGTGCCGTTTTGCCGGAGCGCCACATGGACAGTGCCATGGGGATCAGCGTATTTCTGGGCGTTGTCCAGAAGGATCTCCACTACCTGGGATAGGTGCTGGGCAGAGCCCTTGACGTGAATGTTTTCTGCGATATCATCGGTCAGCAGCAGGCCCTTTTCGTAGAACATGGCCTCAAAGGTCAGAAGCTCCTTTTCTACGAGGCGGCTGAGATCCACAGGCACCAGGGAAAGTTTCTGAATGCTGCCGTTGTCCACGCGTGCCAGCTCCAGGAGGCTTTCCACCAGACCTCTCATTTGTTGGGACATGGTGAGAATGTTGCTGACGAAGCGCCGGACGCCGGGGTCAGCAGTGCTGCTCTGTTCCTGCAGCAGCTCCACATTGGTGAGAATAACGGTTAAGGGCGTTTTCAGCTCGTGGGAGGCATCGGATACAAACTGCCGCTGCTGAATCCAGGCCTGCTCGACGGGACGGACGGTCAGCTTCGCCAGAAAAACGGCAATGACCAGGAAGCCGAGAAAAGCCAGTGCTGCCATTAGAAGACAGGTATAGAAGAGGTTCCGCATGGCACTCATGGCGCTGGAAACATCAGAAAAGACCAGGATATAGTCTGCGTTTTCGGGAAGGGTGTATTTGTTGTGACGGAAGTCTGCGGGTTTCTCGGCATCCGCAGTGTCCTCGGCGAGGTCCACATTTTTGGCACTGTTAGCATTGGCCTCATCCTCAGAGGAACGCTTCACAGGGCTGCGGAGATAGCTCAGACCGTACTCAGTGATAACCCCGTTTCTCTGCTCTGAGGAGAGCGCCTCGCAAACCAGATAGCTGAGCTCATCACTGTCCGCCAGATCATAGCTGAGGCCCTCGCGTTCAACGATTTCTCCGTCAGAGGAGACCATGAGACGGAAGATGGGCAGGCGGATTTCAGTGTCGCCGCGGTCCTTCCTGTCCGGTGCTTGCATTTTCATAGGGGCATCTACGGCACTCTCCAGCATCCGGAGATTGTCGTCAAACAGGCGCTGCCGGGTGAGAATGAGTACCAGAGAGAAGACCACCGCAAGCATCAGACTGACGATGGTCATGGTGATGATAATGAAGCGGCGCTTCAGGCTGTGGATCATATCCATTGAGCGGACTCCTTAGCTGCATTCCAGATGGTAGCCGAGGCGCCGGGCGGCAACGATGCTGACGTTGGAGCCGATGCTTTTCAGCTTTTTGCGAAGGAAGCCCACGTAGACCTCCACGTGATTCTCTACGGCCTCGGAATCGAAGCCCCAGACCCGGGACAGAATCTGTTCCTTCGAGAGATTGTTCTCCTTGGACTGCATGAGCAGCCGCATGACGTCAAATTCCCGGGCAGAGAGCCGGAGACTGTTTTCACCGCAGTTCAGGGTACCGGATTCGAGATCCAGGGATGTGTTGCCGTAGGACAGCTCATCCACCTCGCTGCCCTGACGACGCAACAGCGCATTGACACAGGCCAGCAGCTCCCGCGAATCGAAGGGCTTGGTGAGATAATAGTCGGCGCCGGAATTGAGGCCCTCCACCCGGTCCATGAGCTCGGAGCGGGCCGTCAGCATGAGGATGGGCGTGCTGGTGTGCTTCTGCCGCAGCCGCCGGGCCACCTGGTAGCCGTTCAGCTTCGGCATCATGACATCCAGAATGATGAGATCATAAACGCCGGTCTCCGCGTAGGCAAGACCGTCCTCACCGTCATAAGCTGTGTCGACCTGAAAATCCCGTTCCTCCAGCAGGAGCTTCAGGGAATCAGCCAGCATTTTTTCGTCCTCGACCACCAGCAGCTTCATAAAATTTGTGCTCTCCTTCCGGCATTTCCTGTACCAAGTACTATACCACTGTGATTCTATAGGGAAAAGCTGAAAACGAACTGAAAGAAGGATAATTTTCTTGACGCTCTGTAGGAATGGTGCTAAAGTGTTTGCTGAATCTAACGCAAATGTCGGTGGATTCCACTGTATTACAATTGAATTTCGGATAGAGGCGCGGCCACAGGAGTAACGTGAGGACAGGTAAGAGACTGCACGGGAAAGGGGAAGCCGCCGAAGCAGCTTTGCTTCCTTACAGGCAGATCTGCTGGACCGTCGGGAAATACCTTCCGGTCTGTCACATGAATGAGCATGTGGAGCGCTACGCCGGGCTGTGTCCGTGAGCTTTTTTGAGCCGCTCCATGTACTGGGGACGGCTTTTTTTGTGCCTCTGTCTGACAAACGCCGCTCAGCGGCAGGAGGAGAAGATTATGAAGAAGAGAATGATGTCAGCCGTATTGGCAGGAGGCATGTGCCTCAGCATGGCAGCCTGCGGAAGCAGCGCGTCCACAAGCACTACCACAGCAGCGGCAGCAGATGCACAGACAGAGACCACAGCAGCGGCTGAGGAGTCTTCAGCTGAAAGCGGAAATTCCGGCGTAGAGGACGGCGTCCTGTCTATCGCTATGGAGTGCGCTTATGCGCCTTACAACTGGGCACAGCCGGATGATTCCAACGATGCGGTTCCCATTGCCGATTCTGACCAGTATGCGAACGGCTACGATATTATGATCGCAAAGAAGATCTGTGAGGCCAACGGCTGGCAGCTGGAGGTGCATCAGCTTGACTGGGATTCTCTGATTCCGGCAGTACAGTCCGGCACCGTGGATGCGGTTATCGCAGGTCAGTCCATGACAGCAGAGCGTGCGGAGCAGGTGGATTTTGCGGGTCCTTATCTCTATGCCAGCATCGTTTGCCTGACCAAGAAGGATTCCAAGTTTGCTGAGGCCAAGGGCATTTCTGATCTGACCGGCGGCAGCTGTACCTCTCAGATGGGCACCATCTGGTATGATACCTGCCTTCCGCAGATTCAGGACGCCAAGATCCAGACCGCTGCAGAGTCTGCTCCGGCTATGCTGATGTCCCTTGAGACCGGCGCTGTGGATTTTGTCTGCACCGATATGCCGACAGCACAGGGTGCCGTATCCGCTTATCCGGATATGATGATTCTGGATTTCTCAGACAGCGACGACAACTTCCAGGTCAGCGATGAAGACATTAACATCGGTATCTCTGTTCGGAAGGGCAATACAGAGCTTAAGGACAAGATCAATGACGTTGTGGGCAGCATGACCAAGGATGACTTCAACAGCATCATGGCGGACGCCATCAAGATCCAGCCCATCAGCGAAGGCTAATCGGCATTATTTACAACAGCTTTTGTACAGGTACCGGACGGCAGAAAGGCCGTTCGGCATCTGTCGTTAGAGAGGAAGCATCATGAATCGATTTTCACAGCTCATTCAGGATATGGGCACATTATGGGCAAAGTACGGCGGAACTTATCTGGGCGGTATTCGGCGTACGCTGATTCTGGCACTGGTGGGCACCGCCATCGGCTGTCTCATCGGCTTTGTCTGCGGTATTCTGCAGACGATCCCGGTATCTCAGAAGGATTCCGGGCTGAAGAAGGCGGCAATGAAGCTGGTGCGGATTGTGCTGCGGGTTTACATTGAAATTTTCCGCGGTACGCCCATGATCCTTCAGGCGGTATTTATTTTCTACGGACTGCCTTACTTCACCAACAATGCGGTGCAGTTTACCGGAAAGTGGCTGGTATCGATTCTGGTGGTCTCCATCAACACCGGTGCTTATATGGCAGAGTCCGTGCGCGGCGGCATTATCTCCGTGGATCCCGGTCAGACGGAGGGCGCCAAGGCCCTGGGCATGACCCATTTCCAGACCATGGTGAATGTGGTGCTGCCCCAGGCTGTCCGGAACATCATGCCCCAGATCGGCAACAACTTCATTATCAACGTGAAGGATACCTCGGTTATGTTCATCATCGGCTTCTCGGACTTCTTCTCTGTGCATAAGTCTGTCAGCGGTGCCACATTCACCTACTTCCCGTCTGCCACCATTGAAATGGTGGGCTACCTCTGCATGACGCTGGCGGCTTCCCTGCTGCTGCGGCTTCTGGAGAAGAAGATGGAGGGAAAGAGCGATTATGAGCTGGTGCAGAGCGATGCACTGACCATGACTGCCGGCACTTACAAGTATTCCGAAGAAAAGGAGGAACAGTGATGGCTGAGAATCAGGAAATCATTCGCGTTTCGCATCTGTCCAAGAGCTTCGGCAGCCATGAGGTGCTGCGGGACATTGACTTCAGCGTAAAAAAGGGCGATGTTACCGCTATTATCGGTGCCTCCGGCTCCGGCAAGTCCACCCTGCTGCGCTGCATTAACCTGCTGGAGACGCCCTCCAGCGGTGCGATCCTTTTCCACGACCAGGATGTGACCGGCAAGCATGTCAACGCAGCGGACTATCGCTCCCATGTGGGCATGGTGTTCCAGTCCTTCAACCTTTTCAACAACATGGATGTCCTGCAGAACTGCATGGTGGGACAGATCAAGGTGCTGAAGCGGAGTCCCGAGGAGGCACGGGAAAATGCCATGAAGTACCTGCAGCATGTGGGTATGGCCCAGTACATCAAGGCACGGCCCCGGCAGCTGTCCGGCGGACAGAAGCAGAGAGTGGCCATTGCCCGTGCGCTGGCCATGAATCCGGAGGTGCTGCTCTTCGATGAGCCGACCTCTGCCCTGGATCCGGAGATGGTGGGCGAGGTACTGGATGTCATGTCTGCTCTCGCCAAGGAAGGCATGACCATGCTGGTGGTGACCCACGAGATGGCTTTTGCCCGGGATGTTTCCAACCAGGTGGTTTACATGTATCAGGGCGTGATCTGCGAGCAGGGAAGCCCGGATCAGCTCTTCAATCACCCGGAGAAGAAGGAAACGCAGGACTTCCTGTCGAGATTCCGTAAAGGTTAACAGCGCCTGTCATATGCATTGCCCTTTGGGTTCCGCAGCAGCGAGCCCGGAGGGCGATTTTTGATTATGCAGAAACTTATTTTTGTGCTAGGATGGAGACATTAGGAACAGTAGTGGATGTATGCTTTACAAGGAGGTGTCGGATGGCTGAGCAAAAGAAGCTTCCTCTCGGAAT
>CAZJQX010000055.1:0-14622 GCA_964548305.1 uncultured Lachnospiraceae bacterium | reverse complement strand
TGTTCTGCTTCCGCTTTTCGCTTGTTGTAGAAATCCTTGATGCGGGTGAAGGACTCCGGACTCAGGACGTGCTCGATGCGGCAGGCATCCTGGGAGGCGGTATAGGCATTGACGCCGAGAGAGATCAGTACATCCGTCAGCACCACGTGCTTCTCATAGGTGGATTTGGCGATCTTCATACCGGATTCCGTAAGGGACAGGTAGCCCTTGTCATCCACGAGCACCTTGTCCTCCTCCCGGAGACGCTTCAGGGCCACGCTGACGCTGGGCTTGGAGAAGCCAAGCATGTTGGCGATGTCTACAGCCCGGACATTCTGGTGCTGCATGGAGAGCATCAGGATGCTCTCCAGATAGTTTTCTTCCGATTCATGTGTTTCATATGCTTTCATAGTCAGAACCTCGCTTTTACTTAATGTAGTGTTTATCACATAAGAGCAAAAAATGCAATCTTTCACCCTCTTCCTATGTGTAAAGGTCCTGAAAAATTTCGCCCGGACTTCTTGCATTTACAGGGCGATTTGATAAAATACGAGAGATGCCGAATGTCCGGCAGACTATTATGAAGGAAGGTCATGCCAGGATAGATACGGACGATAAAAGCAAAAATTCAAAGAGGCTTCCGCCGGAATTTTGTATCCTGAGCTGCTGACCCTGTGAGGTGTTTATGAGTTGGAAAAAGCGCTGATTGATTTGAAGGGAATTACAAAATCTTTTGACGGAGACGTCATTCTGGACGATCTCAATCTCTCAATCCGGGAGAACAGCTTTGTCACGCTGCTCGGTCCGTCGGGCTGTGGAAAAACCACTACGCTCAGGATCATCGGAGGCTTTGAAAAGCCGGACCGCGGGCAGGTGCTGTTCGAAGGCACGGATATCACAAATCTACCACCCAACAAACGACAATTGAATACTGTATTTCAGAAGTACGCCCTGTTCCCGCACATGAGTATTGCGGACAACATTGCGTTTGGTTTGCGTATCAAAAAGAAGTCCGAGAGCTACATCCGGGACAAGATTCAGTATGCGCTGAAGCTGGTGAATCTGGAGGGCTATGAGAAGCGCTCCATCAATTCTCTTTCCGGCGGTCAGCAGCAGCGAATCGCCATTGCCCGGGCCATCGTGAACGAGCCGCGCCTTCTGCTTCTGGATGAACCGCTGGGCGCACTGGATCTGAAGCTCCGTCAGGAGATGCAGTACGAGCTGATCCGGCTCAAAAATGAGCTGGGCATCACCTTCATTTACGTTACCCACGATCAGGAGGAGGCACTGACCATGTCCGACTACGTGGTGGTAATGAATCAGGGCTATATTCAGCAGGCCGGCACACCGGAGCAGATCTACAACGAGCCGGAAAATGCCTTCGTGGCGGACTTTATCGGCGATTCCAACATTGTCCCGGGCATCATGCTGGAGGACAAGCTGGTGCAGATCTTCGGCGCACGCTTTGTCTGCGTGGACAGCGGCTTCGGCCGGAACAAGCCGGTGGATGTGGTTATCCGTCCCGAGGACGTGGAGCTGCTGCCGCCGGACGATCCCCGTGCGATTCTGCAGGGAACCATGACGCACATCATCTTCAAGGGCGAGATGTACGAGATGGAGTGCACCACACCGGACGGCTTCGAGTGGCTTGTTCACTCTACGGAGATGCATCCGGTGGGCACACAGGTTGGTTTATATGTGAAGCCGTCCAACATTCAGATCATGAACAAGCCGGCTTCTGAGGATGAGGAGGCCATCGGCGTTGAAGAGTAAGGGAACACGTTACCTGGCCCTGCCTTATCTGGTATGGATGACGGGCTTTATTGTGATTCCGCTTCTGCTGGTGGTGTATTACGGCCTCACCGACAAGAGCGGTGCCTTCACACTGGGGAATCTCACGGAAATGCTGGTTTGGGAAAACTACCGGCCGCTGTACCTCGCTCTGGGGCTTTCCGCACTGAGCACGCTGCTCTGCTTCGTGTTGGCGTTCCCGCTGGCACTGGTGCTGCGGAACCGGAAGATCGGCAAGGGCTCCTTTGTGGCGTTCGTCTTCATTTTGCCGATGTGGATGAACTCGCTGCTCCGGATCCTGGCGTGGCAGACCCTGCTGGAGCGGAAGGGCGTGATCAATGGCATTCTTGCCTTCCTGCATCTGCCGCAGCAGAACCTCATCAATACACCGGCGGCCATCGTGCTGGGCATGGTCTATGACTTCCTGCCCTTCATGATTCTGCCGATTTACAACACGCTGGTGAAGATCGATGACAATACCATCAATGCGGCCTATGACCTCGGTGCGAGCTATCTGCAGACCATCGTGAAGGTCATTCTGCCGCTGTCGGTGCCGGGCATTGTGTCCGGCGTGACCATGGTGTTTGTGCCGACGCTGACCACCTTTGCGATTTCCAACATGCTGGGCGGCGGCAAGATTTACCTGATCGGAAATGTCATCGAGCAGGAGTTTATGCAGAATTCCAACTGGAATCTGGGCTCCGGCCTCTCAATGGTGCTGATGATTTTCATCATACTGTCCATGGCGGTACTGTCCCGCTATGATTCGGGAGAGGAGGCGATGTTCTGATGGAGCGACTGAAACGAACGCTGCAGGATTTCTATCTTGTCATCATCATGCTCTTCCTCTATGCGCCGATTCTGGTGCTGATCGTGATGAGCTTCAACGCCTCGAAGTCCCGTGCCCACTGGGGCGGCTTCACGCTGAGCTGGTATACGGAAATGCTGTCGAACAGCGACATCCTGGTGGCGCTGCAGAATACACTGATCATCGCGTTGATCTCGGCACTGGCGGCAACGGTGCTTGGCACGATGGCGGCCATTGCCATCCGGAACATGAAACCCATCACACGAAACATCATCATGGGCATCACCAATGTTCCCATGCTGAATGCGGATATCGTAACCGGTATTTCACTGATGCTCTGCTTCATTGCCTTCAAGATCAGTCTGGGCTTTCAGACTGTGCTGATCGCGCACATTACCTTCAACATCCCGTACGTGATCCTGTCGGTGATGCCGAAGCTGAAGCAGGCCTCCCAGGTAAACTACGAGGCGGCGTTGGATCTCGGCGCAACGCCGGCCTATGCCTTCCGCAAGGTGGTGCTGCCGGATATCATGCCGGGTGTGCTGTCTGGCTTCCTGCTGGCCTTCACGATGAGCCTCGACGACTTTATCGTGACGCACTTTACCAGAGGCGCCGGCATTAACACCATCTCCACGCTGGTGTACTCCGAGGTGCGCCGCGGCATCAATCCGAGCATGTATGCCTTGTCCACCGTGATCTTCGGTGTGATCTTTGTGGTGCTGCTGCTGTCGAACTATGTGCCGGGCATCATGGAGCAGATGGAGAAGAAAAGGGGGCAGCAGGGATGAAGAATTATGTAAGAAAACTGCTGCTTCTCGGCGGCGGTGCCCTGGGGCTTCTGTGTCTCGGTGCCTGTGGGCAGAATACCGGAGAGGAGACAGAGGCCGCTGCGGCAGATGAGGGAAATGTCGTCAACGTCTACAACTGGGGCGAGTATATCGATCCGGATGTGATCGACATGTTTGAGGAGGAAACCGGCATCAAGGTGGTCTATGACATGTTTGAGACCAACGAGGAGATGTACCCGGTTATTGAGGCCGGCGGCGTCATTTACGATGCGGTCTGCCCCTCGGATTACATGATCGAGAAGATGATTCAGAACAACCTTCTCGAGGAGCAGGATTATTCGCAGATTCCGAACATTTCCGAAATCGGTGAGGAGTATCTCGCCATGTGCCGGAAATTCGATCCGGAGAACAAGTATGCCGTGCCCTACACCTGGGGCACCGTCGGCATTATCTATAATACAGATATGCTGGATGAGCTGGGCATCCCGTACCCCACGAAGTGGGCAGATCTCTGGGACCCGCAGCTGAAGAACGAAATCCTGATGCAGGATTCCGTCCGTGATGCCTTCATGGTGGCACTCAAGAAGGATGGCTATTCCATGAACACCATGAACGAGGACGAGCTGAACCAGGCGAGAGACGAGCTGATCGCGCAGAAGCCGCTGGTGCAGGCCTATGTGGTGGATCAGGTCCGCGACAAAATGATCGGCGGTGAGGCGGCTGTCGGTGTCATCTACTCCGGCGAAATCCTGTACATTCAGGATGAGGTCGGCGATGAGATGAATCTGGAGTATGTGATCCCGGAGGAGGGCACGAATCTCTGGGTGGACGGCTGGGTCATTCCGAAGAATGCGAAGCATAAGAAGAATGCCGAGGCCTGGATCAACTTCCTGTGCCGCCCCGACATTGCCAAGCTGAACTTCGAGTACATCACTTACTCGACACCGAATACCGGTGCTTATGAGCTGCTGGACGACGAGTATAAGGAGAATAAGGCCGTATTCCCGGACATGGAAGAGGTGCTGGAGAAGGGCGAGGTCTACAACTACCTGGGCGACGAGGGCGATGCTCTCTATAACGACCGGTGGAAGACCATCAAGGCGAGCTGAGGAAAATCGGCAGCCGGATAAAGAAGAAGCAGGCTGCGTGTGCAGTCTGCTTCTTTGCTTCGTGATGCTGTTTTATATCGAATTACGACGCTCGAGTTTCTTTTGATGGGTCGGATTCTGCACAGCAGTTTTTTTCTCATTCGGATTCTGAAGGCCCAGTTTGTTCTGCAGCTCTGCTACAGAATATTTTCGTCTTCCCTGAACAGGCTGCTGGATCTCCTGTACAGGAATCTGCTGCGGAGAGCGACGTCGAATCTCCGCAAGACGTTGTTGGCGATCCGTTATGTTTGTCTTTTTATATTCTGCATCTGCATTCAGTACATTATTTCCTGCTTCGCGGCATTTCTTCAGCGTTTTCCATAAATCCTTTACGGCACGGATGCGTTTGGCATCTGCACTGTCCTGACCAAAGTACTTCTCTTTGATCTGGGCGATGGATTTCCTCCTGGCGCGATCATTTCTGTCTCTTTCAAACTTTTCAGTCACTGCCTGTCTTTCCCTGTTATAGTCGTCCCGCTTATGCTGCATATAGGCCTTAGCGGCATTCATGGCATCCTGAAGCGGCTGAAGGCGGCTTTCTACAGCATCCGCTGTCATCTCCAGTATGTCCGGCCGCTCCAGCTCATCCAGTGATTTGACGGACCGCAGCAATTCACTGTACTCCGGTCTTTTCCGGAATACGCTGTCCGCATCCTTCAGCTTCTGCCACAGATCGCCGAACTGCTGAAACTGATCATGGAAGACTGACATGTTGTTCAGATACTCTGTCTGCGCTTTCGATGCGGCACTCTCAAGATGAATGATTGCAGCTTGCAAGGTGACATCCTTCAGCTTCTGGAAATGATTTGTGTTGGCTGAATCGGCAAAATTTTCGAGACGGATTCTTTCGAAGGCATCGTCATCCAGTTCGCGCAGATGGTGATCACTTAACGTATCAGCCGGTTTTTCTCTGAAGAATTCTCTTCCCTCCCGGATTGCTGCCTGCAGCTTCTGTGTTCTTGTCCAAACTGCATCAACCTGTTCCTCTGTCAGCGCGTAATTTCGCAGCATGGTCTTCAGCATATCGCGATCCAGAGCCTCGACCTGTGCGGCGGTCTGCTTGCGAATGGCCAGCATTGAGGTCGGAATCGGCAGCTGACCAGGGGCTTTTGATTCCTCTACATTCCCCACATAAGTTGTAAAGGAGGTGTCATTGTCAATACCCTGTATTCCCACCAGGCGTGGATGTGCAGGATCCGTTTCATCCAGCTGATAAAAGAAATTTCCGCTATGACGATCTACATTGCCGCAGATATAGTCCAGAACCTGAAGATCTGCCATCTGTTTCTTCACGGAAGCTGTCTCTGACTCTACCGGTGCATCTACGTTCAGCAGTCCCTGACCGGGGATCTGCTGCGTGATGTCCTGACCATTTGCGAAATGCATAAAGCTGCCGCTGAGGGTCTGTCTTTGGCCGTTCTTTGTGAATTGGATCTGAACCGGCTCTGCATGTGCCAGTAAATCCTGCATCCCCATGAGATCTGCAATGGCGGACATGGCGCAGTTTCGCTGATCTGTTTTGTCGTTTTTCCCCGTTTTATAGGATTCCAGACTTTCATATTTCGATTCCAGTGCATCATACCGGTCTAGGAAGGAAAGAAAACCGGACAGCTGCGTGTCGTCCTTGAGCAGTTGCTCCCGCACGGCTTCTTCAGGAAGAATAACCTCAAGCATGTTTTTCAGGAAATCGACATCTTCATCCATCCAGCTTTTTCTGGCTAACTTGATGGATATCCCATTGTTATAATTCTGCAGCTGTGCATTCTGCAGCACTTGTCTGAGCTCCGGATGCTCTTTCATAGTGTCCTGCACAAGTGTTTGCTGCTCTTCTTCCTTGGTGGTGTTGACGGATTCTGTGAAGAATCCCCGGACATCGCCGTTTGGCCCCGGAATAGTGATGGCGAGGCGGTTGCTCACGTTTGCACCGAAATGTGCCATCTCCTGCCCGTCTACATTATACACATGTGTTCTGGACTGTTCGATAAGAGCCGGCAGGTTTTCATTTCCATGCCGCTGTACACTGTGCAAATGCTGGAGGTCCTGGCCGAGCACGGAGCGTATCATGTCAGTCATGGAATTGTAGACGCTTCTCCAGTTTCGGTCATTCTCCGACAGCTGTGCAGGGACCGCCTGCTGGAGTCCGGTTTCCAGTGCGGATGCGGATCTGTAGGCCTCCCGATACAGATTTTCAAACTGCGCGAAGGCCCGCGCATTCATGATCGGATAATTTCCCTGCGCATCCATGGTATAATAGCGATCTGTTTCCTCGCTCAGACGATGCAGCGCTTCGCTGAAGTTCTCGTGCAACTCATTCAGATGCCTGTCCTCGAATTGCATAGCACGCATCTGATTTTCGAAAATATCTAGGGTTTTCTTTACCTCTGAGAGCTGATTTTCATTTTGATTATTAGGGTTTGGCATATGAACGTCCTCCTGCTTTTTACTTCTGTTTACACACGTTTTTTAGAGCCTTAAGGTCAAAAATCCTCACGGGAGAATTTTTAATGACTTGATACTAATATTATAATATAACAAGAGACACAAATGGGACACAGTGCAGCCGGGAATTTTTTGAGCTTCGGAAAGTGCTTGTTGCTTTTTTAACGAGTGCTTTCCAATGTGTTGGAAGTGTGCTAAAGTAGGAGACATCAGAAAAAATTGGAGGGCAGTATGAAGAACAAATATGTTGCGTATGTCGGCTCCTATTCATATACCGGTTCGGCAAAGGGAATTACGATCTGTGATGTGGATGTAGAGAAGGGAACGTTGACCAAGCGTACCGAGGTGGAGGTAAACAACTCCTCCTATCTGGTGGCATCGAGAGACCAGAAGACCCTGTATTCCATAGCGGATGAGGGGGTCGTGGCATTCCGTATTCTGGACAACGGCGCGCTGAGCAAGCTGAACACCAGGAATATCCGCGGTATGAGAGGATGCCATCTGGCAGTGGATCAGTATGATGAGTATCTGATGGTATCCGGCTATCATGACGGCAAGGCAACCCTGCTGAAGCTGGAGGAGGACGGCTCTGTGGGCCCCATTGTGGACGGTGTTTATGACAAGGGCATCGGCTCTGTGGCAGAGCGTACCTTCCGTCCCCATGTGACCTGCTCCCGTATGACGGATGACCAGAGCTATATTCTGGTAGCGGATCTGGGTATTGACCAGGTGAAGGTATTCCGCTTTGACAAGGCCGACGGCAAGATGCGGCAGATCGATACCATCCGCTGCGAGCTGGAGTCGGCACCCCGGCATTTCCGCTTCTCACCGGATAGAAAGTTCCTGTATCTCATGTACCAGCTGAAGAATGTGGTGGAGGTTTATGCCTTCCGGGAGGGCGAGAAGAAGAACGACATCTCCCTGGAGAAGCTGCAGACCATCAGCAGTCACAACGGCTCCAGCAACAATCCGCTGATTGCGGCATGTCAGATGCGTTTTTCACCGGATCCGGAGGCAAAGCATCTCTTTGTGTCCAACGCGGGAGCAGATTCGGTTACCATTTATGACCGTGACATCGAAACCGGTCTTCTCACCATGAAGGGTTCTCTGCCCATTGGCGGTGAGTATCCGAAGGACTTCTGTATCTTCCCGGATGAGAAGCACATTGCGGTGGCAAATCATGAGTCCGGCACACTGACCTTCTTCTCTGTGGATTACGAGAAAGGTCTGCTGGTGATGAATGCCCGGGATCTGGAAATCGATGAGCCCAACTGCATCTGCATGGTGAAGCTGTCGAAGTAAGAAAAGCGAAGGAAACAGACGTAAGGAAGAGGCATGGCAGGAAATACATTTGGAAACAGCTTCAGGATCACCACCTTCGGAGAGTCTCACGGAGCCGGTCTGGGCGTCATCATTGACGGCTGCCCGGCGGGGCTTCCGCTCTCCGAGGCGGACATCCAGCCCTATATGGACCGGCGGAAGCCGGGACAGAATCTGAAAACAACACAGCGGAAGGAGGCGGACAGGGTGGAAATCCTGTCCGGCGTCTTTGAAGGACAGACAACGGGAACGCCCATTGCCATGCTGGTACGAAACGGAGACCAGCACTCCAAGGACTATTCTCAGATTGCAGAGGTTTTCCGGCCGGGACATGCGGACTTCGGCTTTTATGAAAAGTACGGTCTGCGGGATTACCGCGGCGGCGGCCGTTCCTCCGGAAGAGAAACGCTTTCCCGGGTGGCTGCCGGAGCTGTGGCGGCGAAGCTGCTGGCTTCTCTGGGCATTCAGGCAGAGGCCCGGTGTATCGAGCTCGCCGGCATTGACACCCGGACGGCTGAGGGACAGGCCCGGGCAGACGAAGAGGTACTGCGGCTGCGGGAACAGCAGGATTCCACCGGCGGTGTGGTCGAGTGCCGGATGCAGGGGCTTCCTGCCGGACTCGGAGAGCCGGTGTTTGACAAGCTGGATGCAAAGCTTGCCCAGGGCATTATGTCCATCGGCGCGGTGAAGGCAGTGGAAATCGGCGATGGCTGTGCGGTTTCCCGGATGCACGGTTCTGAGGACAATGACGGCTTTCAGGCAGAGACCCTTCCGGACGGCTCGAAGACATTTTCCAAGACAAGCAACCACGCGGGCGGCATCCTCGGCGGTATGAGCGACGGCGGAGAGCTGGTGCTGCGGGCCTATTTTAAGCCCACGCCGTCCATTGCGCAGCCGCAGGAAACCGCCAACGAAAGGGGCGAGAACCTGACGATTGAGATTCAGGGAAGGCATGATCCCACGGTGGCGGAACGTGCAGCTGTGGTGGTGGAATGCATGACGATGCTGACCGTGGCGGATGCGCTGCTCACAAACATGACGGCGCGGCTTTCATATGTGCAGCGGGTTTACGGGCAGCGGTAAACAGGGGCTTGTGAGTTCCCCGGAATCCGCGTATAATGACAGGGATTAACAGACCGTCGGCAAGGCATAGCGGATATGCGATGGATGCTGACGGTCAATTTATGACTAGAGAAAGGCTATAGTATGGCAGACAAAAAGCTTGTGGAGCAGATCACTCCTATGGAGGAGGATTTTGCCCAGTGGTACACGGATGTGGTGAAGAAGGCGGAGCTTTGTGATTACAGCTCTGTGAAGGGATTTATGGTGATTCGTCCGGCAGGCTACGCCCTGTGGGAGAATTACATGAGCGTGCTGGATAAAATGTTCAAGGAGTCCGGCGTGCAGAACGTGGCAATGCCGCTGCTGATCCCGGAGTCTCTTCTGCAGAAGGAGAAGGATCATGTCGAGGGCTTCGCACCGGAGGTTGCCTGGGTAACCGAGGGCGGACAGAAGAAGCTGGAGGAGAAAATGTGCGTGCGTCCGACTTCCGAGACGCTGTTCTGCGACTATTTCTCCAAGGTGGTAAAGTCCTATCGTGACCTTCCGCAGGTGCTGAACCAGTGGTGTTCCGTTGTCCGTTGGGAGAAGACAACCCGCCCGTTCCTGCGCACAAGAGAGTTCCTGTGGCAGGAGGGACATACCGTACATGCAACCGCTGAGGAGGCAGAGGCAAGAACCACACAGATGCTGAACATCTATGCGGATTTCACAGAGCAGTATCTGGCCATTCCGGTGGTAAGAGGCCAGAAGACCGAGAAGGAGAAGTTTGCCGGTGCGGTAGCTACCTATACCATTGAGGCGCTGATGCATGACGGACAGGCGCTGCAGTGCGGTACCTCCCACAACTTCGGCTCCGACTTCGCCAAGGCCTTCAACGTACAGTTCCTGGACAAGGACAACCAGCTGAAGCCGGTATATGAGACCTCCTGGGGCTACACCACCCGTATGATCGGTGCGCTGATCATGGTGCACGGTGATGATTCCGGATTGAAGATTCCGCCCAGAATTGCACCGACCCAGATCTGCATCGTGCCGATCCAGCAACGCAAGGAAGGCGTGCTGGACAAGGTCTATGCCCTGAAGGAGCAGCTGATCGCAGCGGGCTTCCGGGTAAAGGTAGACGACACGGACAAGTCCCCGGGCTTCAAGTTTGCAGACTGCGAGGTACGCGGCATCCCGCTTCGTATCGAGGTTGGCCCGAAGGATATCGAAAACGGACATGCCGTACTGGTACGCCGTGATACCCGTGAGAAGATCCAGGTGCCTTTTGAGGAGCTGAATGAGAAGACTGCCGAGGTGCTGGAGACTATCCAGAACGATATGTACGAGAAGGCAAAGAAGTTCCTGGAGGAGCACACCAGCAGCGCCACAAATATGGACGAGCTGGTGGAGATCGTGAATACCCGCCGCGGCTTTGTGAAGGCCATGTGGTGCGGCTGCCGTGAGTGCGAGGACAAGCTGAAGGAGATGAGCGGCATCACCTCCCGCTGCATTCCCTTCAAGCAGGAGAGCATCAGCGATAAGTGCGTGGTCTGCGGCAAGCCGGCACAGAAGATGCTGTACTGGGGCAGAGCGTACTAATAAGAAATCGATGCGGACTGTATTTTCAGGAAAATGCAGTCGGCGTTCGGCAAGGGGAGGCTTTCGGAAGAAAGGCTCCCCTTTGTTGTGAACGGGTGTCACGATAGCTTGACCATTGGAAATTGCTGCTCAGGGCTGAGCAGTGTGACAGAGGAGGAAATGTGTTCGAAAACGAAAAAAAGGAACAGCTGACAATAATGCTCCCCAGGCCGGTGAGCCGGATTCTTCGTGTGCTGGAGGACGCGGGCTTCGAGGCCTATGCCGTGGGCGGCTGCGTGCGGGATACACTGCTGGGACGGACACCGGGCGACTGGGACATCACGACTTCCGCGAAGCCGCAGGAGGTGAAGAAGCTCTTCCGCCGTACCATCGACACCGGCATTGAGCACGGCACGGTTACGGTGATGCTGCATGACGAGAAGCGGGAGCTTGTCGGCTACGAGGTCACCACCTACCGGATTGACGGCGAGTATCTGGACGGCCGGCATCCGAAGGAGGTGATTTTTACACCGTCTCTTCATGAGGATCTGGCGCGCCGAGACTTCACCATCAATGCCATGGCTTACAGCGAGCGGGCCGGCATTGTGGATGACTACGACGGCATGGCGGACCTTGCGGCACGGCGCATCCGGGCTGTCGGCAATGCGGAGCACCGCTTTCAGGAGGACGCGCTTCGGATGCTGCGGGCAATCCGCTTCTCTGCACAGCTGGATTTCGAAATTGAGTCGGAGACACTGAATGCCATTTCTGTTCTGGCGGAGAATCTTCACAAGGTGTCGAAGGAGCGCATCGCGACGGAGCTGACGAAGCTTCTGCTCTCAAAGCATCCCGAACGGCTGCAGCTGGTCTTTGATACGGGACTTGCGCCATTTGTGGCGGCGGATTTCCCGTGGATCGCTGGAAATGACGTGGAAGCCGTGCATGGGGAGGGAGCACTCGAGAACAGCGATGGATCATTCGAAAATGCTAAAATCCTTCCGAAGCTAAGCGGCGCACTGCCGGAGAAGAAGGGTCTTCGTTGGGGCATGCTGCTGCGGAATCTGCCGGACTGCACGAAGCGGATACTTCGCGAGCTGAAGCTGGACAATGACACCATCCGCTATGCCGAGCGTCTGGGTGAACTGTACCGAAGCCCTTTGCCGGAGAATGAGACGGAAATCCGTCAGCAGATGTCGCATTACGGTACGGAGCTGTATTTTGATGCGCTGGCACTTCGGCGCGCTCTTCTGCCTGATGTGGATAATGTCTTCGACGCGGAAGCCGCAGCGGCCCGCGAGACCCTGGCGGCGCTGGAAAAGTCCGGACGGAAGATTCTCGTGCGGGGCGACTGCATTTCCATAGGAATGCTGGCGGTGAGCGGTCAGGACCTGATGGCGGCCGGCATCCCGAAGGGCCCGAAAATCGGACGCATACTGCAGGCGCTGCTGCAGAAGGTGCTGGCGGACCCGTCACGAAATGAAAAGGAGCAGCTGCTGAAGAGAGTGACGGAAATCGCTGAAGCGGTGTAGCTCTGCGGTCAGGCCTGCGGCTTTTGCTGTGCCTGCAGCAGCGCGGCCTTGACCCTCGTATACTTCTTCTCCGGCACGGGGATTTTCCGACCGTCGGACATCGTCAGCGAAAAGCGCGTGATCGACTGGACATACAGCGGATTCACGAGGTAGCTGGCGTGGCAGCGGATAAAGCCCTCTGTGATCTGATTGCAGACGGCGGACAGGCGCGCATTGCACTCGAATACCTGCGAGAACATGTGGATGCGGGTGTGATTTCCGGCGCTTTCCATATACAGGATCTGCTCCGGGCTCGTGTACAGCGTCGTTCGGTTCGGCCCGGTGAAATGCAGACGCTTCGAAGATTCGGTATAGAGCGTCATCTGCGGGTGGCTCTCGAGATAGTGCACCGGATAAATGCTGTCCCGTGTGTCATAATCAATGGCATTGGAGACATGGCACATGCGAATGCGCGGCGGCTCATTCCGTTTGCGTTCCCAGGTGAAGGTGATACGCTGAAATACGCGGTTGGAGCCGCCGTCCGGCCAGAAGGTGTCGACCACGAAGGTCAGCAGGATGTTCATGCAGTTTGCAGCAATGTAGACAGGCGTAGCGGTCAGGTCATTTACCGCAAAGCGCAGCGGATTCGTTTCCTTTCCGTAGGCCTCCATCAGCTCCTGCTTTGTGCGGATGATCTGATCCTTGGCCGGCCCCAGCCAGAGAATATCCTTGTGACAATAGTCAAAAAAGGGCTGCAGCTCATTGTTGTAATAGCTGGTCAGAATATCCACAGTCAGCTGTATAAGATCAGATTCATTCATAGGAAGTTCTCCTCAAACGGTCTGCCGTGCTTTTTCAAAGCGGCAGGCTTTTTTGTGATACGAAGTGGTTTTATTATATGCTAAGTGGGCTCAGAATGGAAGGAACACCCGCCTCGGATGAATATCCGAAGCGGGTGTTTTTCTGTTTCAGGCGAAGGAAATGCTAATTCAAAAACAAGTTATCTTTGCATAAACGCGGGTCATTTTTGTGGCTGCCATTGACGTACCTGAAGGGCTGATATATGATGGCTTCACGAGGTGCAAATGAACAGAAACCTCACGGCGGCCGGGTGAACGAGGGCATCGCGAAGCGCTTCAGCGATGTTGAACAATCAAGGGAAAGGGGAGAAAGTCATGAGAATGCTGGATCAAGACAGGCAGAGAACATTGAAAACGATTCAGAGACTGACCGATTATAACGGTCCGTACAATTTCTATCGAATGGAAGTGCTGTATGACTACAGCATTTCGCGGATGCTCGCGCAGGGCATCACGGACGATGCGACAATGCTGCAGACGATTTTGAACGAAGCCATCCCCGGAGAGAAGGCCGGGATTGATCTTTCCGGCTTCGGCTGTACCGCATTTAAGATGATGAGTACAGATGGAAAATGGTGGATGGGACGCAACTATGACTTTGCGCAGGATACATCAGCAATGCTGGTTCATACGCCGGCGAAAGAAAACAGATTCGCCTCAGTCGGATTTGCGGCGCTGAGCAATCTCTGGATCAACGATCCGTTGGAGGAGGGAAATGTCGGCGCGCTCACAGCGCCGTTTATCTGCCTGGATGGTGTAAACGAAAACGGTGTGTCCATTGCGGTGCTGACGCTGGACAGCAGTCCGGTGCGGCAGTGGGATGTCGGAAAGCAAAGCATTTCCACCTCGCTGGCAATCCGACTGGTGCTGGACCAGGCGGAGAGTGCAAAGCATGCTGTGGATCTGCTGCACAGCTATAACATGTTTGCAGTGGGCAACAGAGACTACCACTTCTTCATTACAGACGCAACGGGAAATGCTTACGCCGTGGAGTACGTTTTCGACGCAGGTGGAAAGCGGAGCTTTTCGGCGGAACAAACAGTGACGACCTACGGGCAGTGCCGGGAGCTGGAGGCAATGACCAACTTCTTCATTCACTACATCGACAAGGTGCAGCCGAATCAGAAGAACGGCATCTATGGGCACGGAAAAGAGCGGTATCTCAAGGTTCTGGACGTGCTGGATGAAAACAGAGGACACTGCACGAGAGATACCGTCTGGAAGGCACTGAAGGCCACAGCACAGCTTCCGGGCAGCAGCATCACCAGCAATACCCAATGGTCCATCGCCTATAACAACACGGATCGGACAGCGGAAATCGCCATCCGCCGGGACTTCGGCAGCAAGTGGCGGTATGAC
>CAZJQX010000054.1:13830-15271 GCA_964548305.1 uncultured Lachnospiraceae bacterium | reverse complement strand
CTGCCGCTCCGCGTTTTCTGCCTGCTGTTTTATTTCAGCTGTTTTGAACGATTCTCTGCACTTCCGAAAACAATTCCTCAATATCCTGGGCCTGTGTGGCCAGCACCCGGACACAGACCCCGCGCCGGGCCCGGGTGACCCCGGCATAGACCCGCGCATATCGGGAATTTGAAAAATCCATGGTCAGGATTCTGGCCTCCGCCTCTGCGTTGCCGCAATAGAAGCAGCTGCCCTGGTGGGTATAGTCCCGATAGAAATAGCTATTCTCCATGGCGAGCTCCGCCGGCTTCAGCAGCGTTCGATCATGCCAGATCAGTTCTCCATCATAGAAAACCCGCAGCAGATTTTCATAGTGTCGAAACTGAAAGCGTTCACCCATGCCGACCCGGCCGGCGGTGAAAATGTCCGTCCACAGCAGTTCACTGTCCTCCGACATATGAATTTCCGTTCTGCCGTGAAAGTCGCTGTCCTGATAGGGCACCACCGCACAGGGACGATACCAGAGCGATGCCCCCTTTTCGAGGCACACCGACATTTCCCTATCGGCCCGTCCGCTGCTTCCCATGTTAAAAAGCTTCGTGTAGGACTGCTCCGTGATCAGTGCCTTCGCATCCTCCCGCAGCCGAAGATCATAATGAAAGCTGTCACCCGCCAGCACTCCCGGTGATGCCATCATGAGAATCAGCTGCAGACGTCCCCCGTCAAGCCTTACTCTGGGCTCGCCGAGCTTAATGGGCGCAGTGAAATGGTAGTCCTCACGGACACTGCGTCCGCTCGTTTTCTCGCGGGCGATCACCAGTCTGCATTCCGAAGCCATAAATCAGACACCCTCCAGCAGCACGTTTTTCTTGATCCAGGCGATCACCGCATCCACACTGTCGCCCTGCATCAGGTTCGTAAAAAGAAATTCTCTGCCCTTCCGCATACGCTCGGAGTCCCGCGCCATGACCTCGAGACTGGCACCGACCATCGGCGCCAGATCCGTCTTGTTGATCACCAGAAGATCCGAACGGGTCACGCCGGGACCGCCCTTCCGGGGAATCTTCTCGCCCTGCGCCACGTCGATGACGTAAATGGTGGCGTCCGCAAGATCCGGGCTGAAGGTCGCCGACAGGTTATCGCCGCCGCTTTCGATGAAAATAATCTCCACATCCGGAAATTTCTCCGCCATCTCCTCCACGGCCTCCAGATTCATGCTGCAGTCCTCACGAATCGCAGTATGCGGACAGCCGCCGGTTTCTACGCCCACAATACGCTCTGCGGGCAGCGCCGAATTTTTGATGAGGAATTCCGCATCCTCCTTTGTGTAAATGTCATTGGTCACCACGCAGATGGAATATTCCTTGGACATTTTCCGTGTAAGCCGCTCGATGAGCGCCGTTTTGCCGGAGCCCACCGGACCTCCGACACCGATTTTAACGTATGACATGGATTGCCTCCC
>CAZJQX010000054.1:0-13730 GCA_964548305.1 uncultured Lachnospiraceae bacterium | reverse complement strand
TGAATTATGACATGTATTGTCTCGAATATAATTTTTCATGACGCATGCAGTGGATGTCATTGGCAGCGGCAGAAATTCCCAACTCGTCGATATCAACCGCCATGGCCTGCTCCACAGCCTTTTCCAGCAGCGGCAGGCTTTCGTGCAGCACCCGCTGTCCCTCCAGCTGACTGAGGGGCACCAGCTTCACCGCATTGTTCACAATCGCCGACAGCACGCTGTAGCCGTACATTTCAAGAAGCTGCTGTACGGGAATTCCGCAGGCCTGTCCGTAGAGTCCCAGCACGATGGGATGGCAGCCCTCCCGGTACCACGAGAGAAATGCCGGCTGCCCACCCATTTTCTCCAGCGCCTTCGCCATGCGTTTTCCCATGCGAAAGCTCCCCTGGCGCACCTCCTGCGGTGTCTTCATGGCCGCTGCCGTCTGATCCAATTCTTTTATGTAGGCCTGTTCCCCAGCATGTGTATAAGAGAGCTGCAGCAGTCCGAGATCCTGATAGGGAAACGCATAGAGAAAGCCCTCTATGTATTCCTGCAAATCCGCCGGGGTCTGAATCCACTCCTCCGTCACATAGCTTTCAAGGCCATTGGATAAGGTAAATGCGCCAATCGGAAAAAAAGCGTCCACCGTCTGCAACACCTGCAGAAAGCCCGACGAGCTATTCATCTGCCTCAGCTCCATGGCTGTGCGTATGATGTCCCGCGCTGTCCGCATGTACATGTTCGTGTGTGTGCTCATGTGTATGCGTATGCTCCGCACCGTCCTCATGCGCATGTCCGTGCCCGTGACATACCGTATAATGCTCGAAAAGACCTTCCTTCTTCTCCGGCGCAAAGCCAAGCTTCTGCAGATACAAATAGGTCGGCTCGTCATAGATCACTGTGACATGGTCGTCTGCAATGGCCAGTGACAGATGCCGGTTGCCCAGCTCAAAGCAAAGTCGTCCCATCTTCTGCATGCTGTCCACCGGCGTTACGGTCAATGTGCACGGAAGCTGCTCTACAACAATGATTCGCTCCTCGTCCTGATAAAGCACATCACCGTTCTCCAACGGCTTCTCCAGTGCGAGCCCGATTTCCTCGCCATGATCCGTTGTTGTTCGGATCCGCTTCTTCGCCAGTTCATACCATTCCAGGGAAACCTTATGTATCTCTCTTCCGTTTATCGGAAAATCCGTGAGATTTCCGATTGTCTGATTCAGCAGCATTGTATCCTCCATTCTTCAGCTAATGCCGGGGAAAATCCCCGGCATTACACCATCTCCAATCTGTCCGTCTCAGACGGAAATCAGAACAGGAAATATTTCTGTGACAGCGGCAGCTCCTCAGCCGGCTCGCAGGTGATTTTCTCTCCGTTTACCCGCACCTCATAGGTCTCCGGGTTCACCTGGATATCGGCAATCACATCATTGTTCTTCATATCCTTCTTGCCGATATTCCGGCAGTTCTTCACCGGCAGCACCTGCCGCTGCAGTCCCAGCTCCTCCTTGATGCCATTTGCATAGGCTGCACCGGATACGAAGGAAATGCAGGTACGGCTTCTGGCCAGACCGAAGCCACCGAACATATTTTTATAGACCACCGGCTCCGGTGTCGGGATGGAGGCATTTGCATCACCCATCTTCGAAGCCATGATGAAGCCGCCCTTGATGATCATCTCCGGCTTCGCACCGAAGAACTTCGGATTCCAAAGCACAAGATCAGCAACCTTACCCACCTCAACGGATCCCACATACTCGGACACACCATGGGTGATAGCAGGGTTAATGGTGTACTTTGCAATGTAACGGCGGATACGGAAATTGTCGTTCCGTTCGCTGTCCTCCGGCAGCGGGCCGCGCTGCTTTTTCATCTTATCAGCTGTCTGCCAGGTTCTGGTGATGACCTCGCCCACTCTTCCCATGGCCTGAGAGTCAGAGCTCATCATTGAGAAAATGCCCATGTCATGCAGCACATCCTCCGCGGCAATGGTCTCCGGCCGGATACGGGAATCCGCAAAGGAGATATCCTCCGGCACGTTCTTGTCCAGATGATGACAAACCATCAGCATATCGAGATGCTCATCCAGCGTATTCTTCGTGAACGGCATGGTCGGATTCGTAGAAGACGGCAAGACATTTTCAAAGGCTGCTGCCCGGATGATGTCAGGCGCATGTCCGCCGCCGGCACCCTCCGTATGGTAGGTATGGATAGTTCTTCCCTTGAATGCCGCCACCGTATCCTCCACGCAGCCGGCCTCGTTCAGCGTATCCGTATGGATGGCCGCCTGTACATCGTACTTGTCGCAGACCGTGAGACAGTGGTCAATGGCGTCCGGCGTGGAACCCCAGTCCTCATGGAGCTTCAGTCCGCAGGCACCGGCCACAATCTGCTCCTCGAGGGTCGCAAGATCCGAGGAATTTCCCTTTCCGAGGAAGCCGAAGTTCATCGGCAGCTCCTCTGCCGCCTCCAGCATTTTCTGAATGTTGAACTTTCCGGGAGAACAGGTGGTGGCATTCGTGCCGTCTGCCGGTCCGGTGCCTCCGCCGATCATCGTGGTAATGCCGCTGTACAGCGCCGTCTCCACCTGTGTCGGACTGATGAAATGAATATGTGTATCCAGACCGCCGGCGGTCAGAATCAGTCCCTCACCGGCCAGCACTTCTGTTCCCGCGCCGACTACAAGATGCGGATCCACGCCGTCCATAATTGCCGGATTGCCGGCCTTGCCGATGCCGCAGATCTTTCCGTCCTTGATACCGACATCTGCCTTTACAATACCCCAGTAATCTACAATTACCGCACTGGTGATCACGAGATCCGGACAATCCTCATCCCTCACCTTACAGGATTGACCCATGCCGTCCCGGGCGCTTTTGCCGCCGCCGAACTTCAGTTCATCACCATATACGGCATAATCCTTCTCTACCTCCAGAATGAGTGAGGTATCCGCCAGACGGATTCTGTCTCCTGTGGTGGCACCGTACATATCTGCATATTTCTGTCTGCTGATCTTATTCATTCTCTGCCCCCTTGAATCCCTTCTCGGCAGCCCGCTTGAGCGCTTCTGCCTTCACTGCCGGATCATCCATTGCACCGCTGACCAGGCCGTTCAGACCATAGCCCTCGCGGCTGCCGCCGATCTCCACCAGGTTCACGCGCTTGGTCTCACCCGGCTCGAAGCGAACCGCGTTTCCCGCAGGAACATCCAATCGCATGCCATAGGCCCGGGCACGCACAAACTGCAGTGCCTTATTGGCCTCGAAGAAGTGAAAATGCGAGCCCACCTGAATGGGACGGTCACCGGTATTGGTGACCTCAATGCAGGCAGTATCCTTGCCGACATTTAACTCAATTTCCCCATCCTCCACGATCAGCTCACCGGGAATCACCTTGTTTTCAGGACAAATGGGGTTATGAATCGTCACAAGCTTTGTGCCGTCCGGAAAGGTTGCCTCCACCTGAATCTCCGGAATCATTTCCGGCACGCCCTCCATACAGTCCTCTGCTGTCAGGAGCTTGGCGCCCATGCTCATGAGCTCTGTTACGGCATGCCCGTCTCTTGCCAGCTCCAGAAGCTCCGCGCTGATATAGGCCACCGCCTCCGGATAATTCAGCTTGAGTCCCCTGGCTTTCCGTTCCTTAGCCAGCGTACCCGCCAGATGAAGCATCAGCTTATCTGTCTCTCTCGGTGTCAATCGCATGTTTCTGCCTCCTTCTTCCCGTTACCGGTAAACACATTTAGCAGAGAAAACCTTTCACGGTCTTCTCTGCGTCATTCCTGTCTTTATATCATCAGGATACAGCTTCTCAGCCTCAATCCGTCATCATCCGCTGTACCTCTGCCGGATCCATATCCGCTGTCCTGCCGGACAGCACCACCTGTCCCTTCTCCATGACATAAAGGGAATCGGAAATGCCCAGCACGAACTCAAGATACTGCTCCACAATGAATACCGTGATGTCCAGCTCCTTGTTCACCCGGCGGATCGCATCGCCGATGTCCTGAATGACAGACGGCTGAATGCCCTCTGTCGGTTCGTCCAGAATCAGGATATTCGGATTTGCCACCAGCGCCCGGGCAATCGCCAGCTGCTGCTGTTGTCCGCCGGACAGATCACCGCCCTTCCGCTTCGCAAACTTCGGCAGAATCGGAAAGAGATCGAAAATGTAATCCGGCACCTTGCCCTTGCCGCCGATGGCCTGCAGGCCGAGCTCCAGATTTTCCTGCACCGTCATCTGCGGGAAAATGTCTCTGCCCTGCGGTACATAGCCGATGCCGAGCTTCACGCGATCATAGGTTTTCATCCTGATGATGTCGCGGTCATTGAGAAGGATCTTTCCTGTCGGTGTCTTCACGAGTCCCATGATGCTCTTCAGCGTGGTGCTCTTGCCCACGCCGTTTCTGCCGATGAGACAGGTGATCTTTCCGCGCTCTGCCTGCAGGCTCAGGTCGTTGATGACCCGGCTCTCACCGTAATAGGAATCCAGATTTTCAATCTTAAGCATCCTTCTCACCACCTCTTCCCAAATATACCGCCTGTACTGTCTTGTCTGCAAGTACTTCATGGACATTGCCTTCCATCAGCACCTTGCCCTCATGCAGCACCGTCACACAGTCCGCCACCTGCTTCACGAAATCCATGTCATGCTCCACCACGATGATGGTGCAGTCCTTCTTAATTTCCTGCAGCAGCTCTCCTGTCCGAAAGGTCTCCGGCTTGCCCATGCCGGCCGCCGGCTCATCCAGCATGATGATCTCCGGCTTCTGCACAAACTGCATGGCAATCTCCAGCCACTGCTTCTCGCCGTGGGCGAGGGCACCTGCCGGCACATTCTGCCGGTTCTTAAGGCCTACCTTTTCCAGTGTTTCCTCAATCCAGTCCTTCTCTTCCTTTGTGGTCTTATGGAAGATGGACTGCCATACGCCCTTGCTGCCGCGGAGCGACAGCTCCATATTTTCAAACACCGTGAGGTTCACGAAAACCGAAGGCACCTGGAACTTCCGCACCACGCCTTCATTGACAATCCTATACTCCTTCATACCGGTAAGACGTTTTTCCTCTCCGGAAGCCGGATAAAAGCTGACATCTCCGCCGGTGGGCTTTGTCTTCGCACAGATGATATCAAGCAGAGTTGTTTTTCCGGCACCGTTCGGACCGATGAAGAAATGAATGGTATTCCGCTTCACATTGACATTCACATCGGTCAGGGCCTGGAAGCCGTCAAAGACCACCGAGATATTTTTGATTTGTAATACAGTATTCATCTCTGCCATTTTATGCCGCTCCCTTCTCCGCTGCAGCCATGCCGGCACTGCGTCTGCCTTTGCGCTTGCTCTGACTTCTGTTCTTAAGACTTGCCGCCAGTACCGGAAGCTGATCCCGTGCAATGCCGACGATGCCACCCTTGAAGAAGAGAATAGTCACCACAAACAGGAGACCGATGATGTACTGCCAGCTCTCAGCCAAACTGCCGGAGCTCAGGTTGTACTCGCAGAGATTGATGAGGAAGGCACCGATAACCGCACCGATGAGTGTTCCTCTTCCGCCGATGGCCACCCAGATCACCATGGTGATGGAATAGCTGATGGACATCTGTGTCGGTGTGATAGAGCCGTTGAAATTCACAAAGAGTGCGCCTGCAATGGCGGCAAACAGCGCCGATACCACATAGATGAAGGTTTTGAAGCTGCTGACACAATAGCCGGAGAAGTAGGTTCTGTTCTCTCCGTCCCGAATCGCAATCAGAAGCCGTCCGAACTTGGTCTTTACAAGATAAGCCGACAGACTGTAGACTGCCACCAGGAAGGCCAATGCCACATAGAAGAGGATAATCAGATTTCCCTGATTCTTGTCGCCGCGCAGACTGCCGAGCAAAGACTGGATCTGGCTGATGCCGACATTACCGTTGGTATACGGAGAGAGCGCAATGAAGATGGAGTACGCTGCCCAGGTCAGCGCCTGAGAAATGATGGAGAAGTACACACCTCTGACCCGGTTCTTGAAAATGAAGTGTCCGATGATGCCGGAAACGACAATGGGTACCAGCACAATCATGAGAAACGTTCCCGGGAGACTCAGGAAGGGCTTCCAGATCAGCGGCAGCTCCTTGAGACCGCCGACCTGCATGAAATCTGTGATCTTGCCCTGGGTCTGCACCATTTTCAGATACATGCCCATGCCGTAGGCGCCGAGGCAGAAGTAGAGTCCGTGACCGAGACTCAGGATACCCGTATAACCCCAGATCAGATCCAGACCGATCGCCACAATGGCGAAGGCCGTACATTTTCCAAGGAAAAGCACTGTTGTGCCCTTCACTGCCCCGTTCATCAGCAGCACCGGCATCAACGCCAGCACCAGCACAATCAGGGCAAAACAGCTGTGATAGCCATTGATTTTCTTTTTCTGCTTCATCCGTGCCTCCTTACTCATCCAATGACCGGCTTCTGACGGTAAACAGTCCCTGCGGCTTCTTCTGCAGGAATACAATGATGATCAGAAGCACAATTGCCTTCGCAATGGAGGACGATGTGACGGTCTCAAAGCCGATACTGCTGAAGCCGATGATGCCGGAGCCGAGTACGGTGCCCAGAAGCTTTCCGACGCCGCCCAGAACCACGGCCATGAAGGTATTTACGATATAATTCTGTCCGACAGTGGAATCAATGGAGCCGAGCAGTGCGATGGCACAGCCGGAAATGCCGGCGAGACCGGAGCCCATGGCGAAGGTCAGATTATCGACTCTTCTCGAGTTGATGCCCATACACTGGGCCATCGCCCGGTTCTGCATAACCGCCCGCATTTTCCTGCCGAAGTTGCTGTGGTACATCAGCACCCACACGAGAAGCAGGCAGAAGCCCACCAGCAGGATAATGAAAAGACGCGTCAGCGACAGGCTGGCGCCGGCAATGCGAATGCTGCCGGAAAGCACCTTCGGCGTTGTCACCAGCACACCCTGCGTTCCGAAGATGGTACGGGCAGCCTGCTGAAAAATCAGGCTGATGCCCCAGGTGGCCAGCAGGCTGTCGCTTTCCCGTCCGTAGAGTCTGGAGACCACAAGGGTCTCCAGAAGTGAACCGATCAGAAATGCCACCGCAAAGGCAGCCAGGATGGAAACGAAGTAGCCGATATCTCCCGCATCCTTGGATATGTATTTCTGAAAGAGACCCTGCACCACATAGGTGGTATAGGCTCCGATCATCATAAATTCGCCGTGGGCCATGTTGATGACCCGCATCAGTCCGAAGGTTATCGCGAGACCGAGTGACGCCAGTAATATGATGGAAGACAGGCTTAAGCCGTTAAATATGAGATTCATTCTGCTTCTCCCTCCTGCTGCCTCTGCTGTATATCTTCTTTTCCTTATTCGATCGGCTGAACACCGGCTGCCACAGCCCAGTCATAGGTTGTCAGGTACGGATCCGGCTCCACCGGGCTGTCGGTTGCGGAAACCTCATAGATGAGGCCGTCATCTGCCACCTGACCGATTCTTACGGTCTTCGAAATGTGCTGATTCTCACCGTTTACAGTGATGGTGCCCTCCGGTGCCTCAATGCTGAGTCCGTCCAGTGCCTCTCTTACCGCATCGGTATCGAAGCTGCCGGCCTTCTCGCAGGCTGCCTTCCACATGTAAACTGCATCATAAGCGGCTTCTGCCGGGTCAGAGGTTACGCGATCCTCACCGAACTTTGCCTTATAGGCTGCCACAAATTCCTTGTTCTTCTCGGTATCTGTGGTCTGATAGTAGTTCCAGGAAACCATGTTTCCCTTCAGGATGTCTGCGCCGATGGTAGCCACCTCTTCCTCTGCGATGGAGAAGGACATGGACATGATGTCGTCGGAGGTGATGTTTCTGTCTGCCAGCTGCTTAAAGAAGGAAACGTTGCCGGTACCGTTCAGTGTGTTGATGATGACATCCGGCTTTGCTTCCTCAATCTTCGTAATAATAGAAGAGAACTCGGTCTGATCCATAGCGGCATACTCTTCGCCGACTACCTCAGCACCGTCTGCTGCCTCGATCTGCGCATTGATGATCATGTTGGCGGTTCTCGGGAATACATAGTCGGAGCCGATCAGGAAGAAACGGCTGTAGCCCTGGTCCAGAAGATACTCAATGGCCGGCACGATCTGCTGGTTCGGTGCAGCACCCATGTATACAATATTCTTGGATGACTCCATGCCCTCATACTGTACCGGATACCACAGCAGGTTGTCATAATCCTCGAAGATCTGCTTTACAGCCTTTCTGGAAGAAGATGTCCAGCAGCCGAATACAGTGCTGACCTCATCCTCGCCAAGCAGCTTCTCTGCCTTGGTGGCAAATGTTGACGGCTCCGAAGCACCGTCCTCCTCGATATACTCGATCTGCTTTCCCAACACACCGCCGTCTGCATTGATCTCTTCAATCGCCAGCACCTCAGCATCCCGAACGGAACCCTCACTGATGGCCATTGAGCCGGTCAGGGAATGGAGCAGGCCGACCGTTACAGTCCCGCCCTCCTCGGTGTCTGCTGCCGCTGCGGTGCTTCCGCTCTCTGCTGCGGCGGTGCTGCTGTCTGCACCTGCAGAACTGCTGCTACTGCTGTTGCTGCCGCAGCCGGTCACTGAAACTGCCATGGCACAGGCTGCTGCCAATGCTGTGATCTTCGCCCAAGTCTTTTTCATAGTCTTTCTCCTCAATTCTTCTGGTGTTGTCCAGCAGTTACGACATCCACAAAGAAAACGAAAAGGGAGCCAACTTCCGTTATGGAAGTCAGCTCCCTTGCCGTTTCTCTGTTCGATGCAGATACGATAGCATGTTAAATTCTTCACAACAACCGGAAATTTCCGCCTTTTGCCCCGAAAATTCCGTCATTCCCCCAAATCTCCCGTTTTCTTCCGGTACTGTGCCGGCGTTTCTCCGGTATATTCCCGGAAAAGCTTCGTGAAATAATCCGGCGTTTTGTACCCGAGCTTCTCACTGATCTCGTAGATCCGGTCCTCCGTCTCCTCCAGAAGATAACGCGCATACTCCATCTTATACCGCAGCACAAACTGGCTGAAGTTCTCGTTCATCTGCCGCTTGAAAAGCTTCCCGAAGTAGTCCTGGCTCAGCATAAAGGCCTCCGAGATGTCCTTCTGGTTAATGTCTTCGTGCCCGGCAAACCAGGCCATGAGCTTCTGCGTGAAGCCTGCGCCGGTATCCGCACCGCATTTCCGAAAAATCTGCTCGACCACCTCCGTCTCCTCTGCCGCAAGCTCCTGCCGGATGTTCATAAGACATTCCCGCAAGGCCTCCGGCGACACAGGTTTCAGCAGATAGTCGCAGGCCCCAAGCTTCATGCCCTGCCGGACATATTCAAACTCGTTGTAGTTGCTGGCAATGACCCTCTGCCCTGACACATTCCGCGCCTTCAGCGCCCGAAGAAAATCAAGCCCGTTCATCACCGGCATCATCACATCCACGAGGAAAAGATCAATTTTCGACTGCGAAAGCATTTCCAGGGCCTCTTTTCCATTCGCGGCGACTGCCGCAATCTCGAAGCCCGCCTCCTCCCATACCCGGAGCTTACGGTAAAAAAGCTGATTCGTGCGGTCATCCTCTACAATCATGACTTTGTACATTCCTGCTCCCTTCCGGCATAGGCTGTCATTTCCGCGAGCACCGATGTGAGTGCCTCTGAAAGCGCGGTGAGCTGCGCCTCCGTCAATTCCTGCTTCTTTGCGGCTTCCAGGCATTCTCCGGCGACGGCCGCAAGCGGACGGCACAAAAGATTCCCGCTGACACCCTTCAGCCGATGCAAAGCCGCTTCCAGCTCTGTCCAGTTCTCCTGCTGAAGCCACAGCTGCAGCGCCTCGGAAAGCCCGGCATTATCCTCTGTGAAAATGCCGAAAAGCTCCTTCACTGCGCCCCGGTCTCCATAAAGCTGCTCCTCCAGCTGTGCTATGGAAATCACATTCGATGCTGTTCCTTGTACGTCATTCCGTTCTGCATTTGCCGCTGTTTTCGGTGCCTGCAGCACCTCCCCGGTGTACTTTTCCAGCAGCGCCTGCAGCTTTTCCATGGGAATCGGCTTCGTGAGTCCGCCATTCATCCCGGCTTCCTTCAGCTTCTGCTCTGCCTCCGGTCCGGCATTGGCTGTGAGCGCAATCAGCACCATGTCCTTCCCGCCGGATTCCTTACGAATCAGCTCCGCCAGCTCATAGCCGCTGATTCCCGGCATGGAAATGTCGAGAAAAGCAATGTCATAATGCTTCTCCCGGATCAGAGGCAGCACCTTCTGCGGATCCGATTCAATGTCCGCCCGGTACCCGAACTTATGCAGCAGTTCCGACTCCAGCACGAGATTGATCTCATTGTCATCCACAATCAGAATGGACAGCTTCCGCTTCTCCCGCAGGCTATGCACGGTCTGCGGCTTTCCGATATTTTCCGCAGTCCCTTCACCATAGCGGAAATCCATATCAAAGAAGAAACGGCTTCCCTTTCCCTCCTCGCTCTCCAACAGAAGACTGTACTGCCCATGGCTCATTTCCTCAACCATCTTCCGGCATATGGGAAGTCCCAGACCCGTACCGCCGTATTTTCTCGTGATACTGCTGTCTGCCTGCGTGAAGGCACTGAACACGCTCTGCTGCCGATCCTTCGGGATACCGATGCCGGTATCCGTCACGGAGAATTCGAGCACACAGCGCTTCTCGCCCTGTTCCAGCAGCCGCACCGAAAGCATTACCCTGCCCTGCTTCGTAAATTTGAAGCCGTTGTACAGGAGGTTTGTGAGCACCTGCTTCAGCCTGAGCGGATCACCCATGATGAAATCCGGCACCTCTTCCGGCATATCGATTCCGAACTGCAGTCCGCGCTGCTCCGCCTCATTGTCCAGCATGGCCTTCAGGCTGTCGGTCAGCGCACGCAGCCGAAAGCTTTTCTCTTCAAACTGCATGCGGCCGGACTCAAGCCGCGAATAATCGAGAATTTCATTGATTTCCTCGAGAAGAATGTCCGATGCGAGCTGCATGTTCTCTGCATAGCGCTTCTGCTCTCCGGACAGCGCCGTCCCCTCCAAAAGATAGAGATAGCCGGAAATGGTATTGAGCGGCGTCCGCAGCTCATGGGACATCTGCGTCAGGAAGCGGCTCTTCACCTGACTCGCCTTCTCCGCCCGCTCCCGCGCCTCGATCAGCTCCTTCTCAATACGTTCCGAGCGGTCCAGCTCCGCTAGCATGTCCGAGGAAAGAGCATTGAACTCCTCCGCAAACTGCTGCAGCTCCCAGACACCGTCCGGCTCCACAAACATGCGCCGCCGTCCGTGCTGCCGCTCGATAAGCTTTTTGTAGCGCACCACCGGCTTGATGTACCACTGCTGAAAGAGCAGCAGAATAAAAACAAAAATTCCCAGCTCACCGATGCCGCAGACCGTCTGCAGGAGATAGGCCTGCTCGGCGGCCTGACGGCTCTGCTCCACACTTTCTTCCAGACGCCTGTCCATTTTCTCCCGGAATTTCGCTATATTGCTGTCGATGAGCTTCTTGTAGGCCATATAAGGGCTTTCATAGAGAATGCGGACAGCCATATCGGTTTTCTCTTCCGGCGCACAGTCATAATCCGACTCCAGCGGATACTGCAGGACATACTGTATCCAACTTTCCATGGACGCCGGGCTGTTTTCATCCGAAGCCTCCGCGCTGCTGCCGTTTTGTGCCTCCGAATCATAATACGCGCCGAAGACATTATCCAAATCAGCATCGATGCTCTCCAGCTTCAGCCGCAGGGAGCTGATCTCGATATGCATCAGAATGTCCGAAAAATACTTGGCACGCTCGAGGCAGCGCTTCTCCTCGTTCGGCAGCAACAGGGCCTCCAGCTCCGCGATAACCGCCTCCCGGTTTCGCTCCACCTCCGCCTCGTTCCAATAATTTCGGAAATGCTCCGCTTCGCCGGTGACCGCGTAGAGCCGCACCTCGTTTGTGAGGTAATCCGAGCTTTCCTTCAGCCGCGCCGCCATGCTCTGCTCCGAGATCTGCTCGTTGTAGGCCGCCTGCAGGGCCCGGCTGCTGTCCATCTGCAGCCGGTTTCCCATAAACACGAAGCCCAGCTCCGCCAGCGCCAGCAGCAGAATCACCGCCGTGATGCATTTCGAATTTTTCCAGCTCTGCTTTCTGCTCATAACAGGTGTCCTCTTGTTCATCGTGCTGCCATACCATTGTTGTACCGAGCATCAACTATACCATAAAATATCTGAAAACTTTTCTGTTTTGTGTCCAATATGTGTCTTATTTCGTGCTATACTTATGGCACAAGTTAAGAATTTTAAAAAATGTCTGCCAAAAAAGCTTCAATATACCCGGCAGGCATCCGGAAAAAGAAAGGAAGAAACTCATGAAGTTAAAGGCCTTAATCGTCACTGCTGCCGTTGCAGCGATCACCGCAGCTACGTCCATGCCAGCCTATGCTCTCCGTTATCAGGATTGGTTCTACGCGCAGTATGGTACCTACCCCAGCGAAAACGAAGACGACTGGGAATACGATTTGGCTTACTATGAATATCTGAAATACGTCACCACAGATGTGGGCGAAAACGAAGACACATATTACTACTACTATGATTACGACACCAGTTCCAGTTCAAGCTCCACCTCTTCCTACTATGCCTATACCGACGATCCCTACTGGAGCGGAACAACTGCCAAGTGGAGTGTGGAAGGCAAGGCCAAGAAGTACCAGGTAAAGCTCTATCGCGACGGCAGCTGCGTCACAACCAAGGACTGCACCGGCAAGAGTCTGAGCCTCTCCTCCAGCATCACCAAGACCGGCTACTATTATTTCTCTGTAAGAGCCTACAACAGCTACAGCGGTTGGTCCGACTGGGAGGATTCCGAGGAGAAGTACTTCACCGCCTCATCAAGCAGCTCCAGCACCACAAATGTGAGCTCTGTGAAGCCCAGCGGTTCCACTGCCGGTCCCAGCGCTACCGTATCACAGGCGCAGTGGCTGCGGGCCACAGACGGCACCGGCCGCTGGTGGTACCGCCACGCTGACGGCAGCTACAGCAAGGAAGCCTGGGAGTCCATCAACGGCAAATGGTATTACTTCGACGCCTCCGGCTGGATGAAGACCGGTTGGTTAAATGTCGGCGGTGCCACCTATTACCTCGGTGCCGACGGTGCCATGGTTACCGGTACAAACATGATCGACGGCAAAAATCACAGCTTTGATGCTTCCGGCAGAATGCTCACCTAAAATTTTGCGTACCCATTTGGCACTACATAGGAGGAAAAAATCATGTATGGATATGGACCCGGACCAGGCCCCGGAATGGGTGGCCCTCCCGGCGGTCCGCATGGACCTCGCAGAGGCGGCCCCTGGGGGCCGCCGCCCCCTCCGCCCGGCCCCGGCTGCGGCTGCTGCCTGTTGCCGTTTGTCATGACCAGCGGCGCTATTATCCTTTTCATCGTCGCGATCGCAGCAATGCTGTAGGAGAAAAGAACAGAAGAGTGTGTCACGCATGTGACACACTCTTCTGTTCTGTATTGCCATATCGACTCTTCATTCTCCCTATTTTTTCCTTCTCAGCTGTTCGTAAGATAACGTTTCAACAGAAATGCACAGAAATGTGGAAATGTGATGATATTGTCATTCTCGCCTACATTGCCGCTGATAAATTTAATGCCGAATTTGATATCCTCATATTTGTCACTGGCAATCAGTGTCTGTAATGTCTTCGCCTTAGCTGAACCTGCCTTCACCTCTACAGGGATCAATGAATCGGC
>CAZJQX010000053.1:0-15637 GCA_964548305.1 uncultured Lachnospiraceae bacterium | reverse complement strand
ATTATCTTACTTCCGATTTATGATGCTGTAGAAAAGCCACAGCAGCACGGCGATCACAACGACCGGCATCAGCGCCGGGGAAAAAAGTATACCGATCAGCTGGCCGGCCAGACTGAGCAGAGCGACCAGAAAAATAACAAACAAAATGCAGCCGCTGCTGCCCATGGTGTAAATGTGGGGCCGCTGCGGTTCCCGGTCGTAGCTCCTGGAATCGTTTTCCACCGTCTGCCCGTCAAAGCTCTGTTCCTGTGCCGCGCCGCCGTCATTCCGGGTACGCTCTCCGAAGCTCCGATAGGTTTCCCGGGAGCTGCCGGAATCCTCCTGAGCTCCCTGATACTGCCGGTCCTCATCATCGGAATTATAATTGATCTCTTCCTCGGTATAGCGGAAAGGCGTCTCCAGCGCCACCTCATCACCGCCGGCCTCCGCCGCTTCAATGATGGTGCGGGCCAGAAGCCGGGGATCCCCCAGCTCTTCGATCACCTCGGCCTCACTGCGGCCCTTGGCCATCTCGCCGTTGATATATTCCCGATAATAGCTCAGCTGATTTTCGATTACACCCGCAGACACACTAAGCACCAGCTCTGTCCGCAGCTTCTGCAGAAATTCGTCCCTTGTCACGATCTGTCCCCTTCTATTCTATATCCAATGGGCATTTGATACAGTTACTGTTTATCATAGCAAAAAAACACCGCCGAGGCTATAGTCGGCGGATGTTTTCACTGGATATTCACGTTTAGATGCGGCGCATACACTTACTGTTTTATCCCTCTGTTACTGCAGTGTCCTCATCGGCTACCACAGCAATGCCCAGGTCTGTCAGCTGCTGCTCATCGAAAACCGGTGCCGGCGCATCCATCATAGGATCCGATCCGTCCTTGATCTTCGGGAAGGCGATGACATCACGGATGGTATCGGAGCCCACCATCCACATGGCGAGACGATCCAGACCGTAAGCAAGACCTGCATGAGGCGGTACACCGTATTTAAAGGCCTGCATCAGGAAGCCAAACTGCTCGTTGGCCCGCTCCGGTGTAAAGTCGAGCTTCTCCAGCATTTTCTCCTGCACGTCAGCCTGATGGATTCGCACGGAACCGCCGCCGAGCTCGGTGCCGTTCAGCACGATATCATAAGCCTTGGCACGCACTGCACCCTGGTCGGTATCCACCAACGGCAGATCCTCCTCCATCGGCATGGTGAAAGGATGATGCATGGCCTGGAATCGTCCCAGCTCCTCGGACCACTCGAACATCGGGAACTCGGTTACCCAGAGGAACTTCCATGCCTTCCGGTCGATGAGCTCCAGATCCTTGCCAAGAGCAAGACGCAAAGCACCCAGAGCGCTCCATACAGTGGTCTTCTTGGTGTCGGAAACCAGCATCAGAAGGTCGCCCGGCTCTGCACCCATAGCTGCCACCAGTGCCTTCAACTCGTCCTCGGTCATGAATTTGGCGAAGCTGGACTTGTAGGTGCCGTCTTCATTGACGCAAAGGTAAGCAAGGCCCTTCGCACCGTAGCCCTTCACGAGCTCGGTATAGGCATCAATGTGCTTTCTCGGCATATGAGCCTGTCCCTTGACGCAGAGACCCTTGATCACGCCGCCGTCCTTTGCACAGTTCGCAAAAACGCCGAAGCCGCAGTCCTTTACAACATCTGTCACATCCTGCAGCAGAAGCTCGAAACGCATATCCGGCTTATCGGAGCCGTACTTGTTCATGGCGTCGATCCAGGTCATGCGCTGAATGGGCAGCTGCACATCCACATCGCAGATCTCCTTGAAGATAAATTTCAGGAGACGCTCATTGACCTCCAAAACATCCTCTACATCCACGAAGGAAAGTTCCATATCCACCTGGGTGAACTCCGGCTGACGGTCGGCACGCAGATCCTCGTCACGGTAGCAGCGGGCCAGCTGGAAATACCGGTCGAAGCCGGATACCATGAGAAGCTGCTTCAGAAGCTGCGGACTCTGGGGCAGTGCATAGAAGCTGCCGTGATGCAGGCGGCTCGGCACCAGGAAGTCCCGGGCACCCTCCGGTGTGGACTTGATGAGTGTCGGCGTCTCAATCTCCAGGAAGCCGTTCTCTGTCATGAATTGACGGATCAGGAATGCGATTCTGGCTCTTGTCATGATGCGGTCGCGCAGCTCCGGACGACGAAGATCCAGATAACGATAGCGAAGGCGGATATCCTCCTTGGTCTTGATGCCGTTCTCGATGGGGAACGGCGGCACCTCGGACTCTGCCAGAATGCGGAGTGCCCGGGCACTGATCTCAATGCTGCCGGTCGCCATATCCGCATTGGCATCCTTTCCTCTGGAACGGACAATGCCGGTGACGGCGATAACAAACTCGGAACGCAGCTTAGCCGCCTTCTCGAATACCTCTGTGCCGCAGTCGCTCTCCTCAAATACGATCTGCAGAATGCCGGAACGATCCCGAAGATCCGTAAAAATCAGTCCGCCCTTGTTTCTGGACTTCTGCACCCAGCCCATCATGGTAACCTCGCGGCCGATGCTCTCCTCTGTAAGTTCTGTACATCTGCACGTTCTGTGCAGCCCCTTCATTGACTCTGCCATAGCTCTATGGTCCTTCTTTCCTTTTACTTCAGTTCATCCTGATAGAACTCCCGGAAGCTGGTATATCCCTCTTCACTGAGCTGTTCCTTCTGGAACTTCTTATTTTTATTCATGCGGGAAACCAGTACGGTCTTTCCCTGCTGCCGGAGTGCCATCGCCTCGGCAATGGCCTCGCCGGTCTTCTCTGCGCTGAGATTTTTGTCCAGCAGGAAGGCCAGCTTCTCGCCTGCCTCCGGTGCCTTCTCCTCCGCATCCAGCATAATGGTGATGATGCGCTCGAAACCGATGGAGAAGCCCACTGCCGGGGTGTCCTGTCCGGTGAAACGACCCACCATATGGTCATAGCGTCCGCCGCCGCCGACAGATCCGGAGAAGCCCTCCGCGCGAATCTCAAAGATCGGGCCGGTATAGTAGCCCATGCCGCGCACCAGCGTGGGATCGAAAGCAATCTCGGTCTTCACAGCAGAAACACGCTCTACCGCCTCCACGATCTCCGCCAGATTCTCGGCAACATTGGCCGGAAGCATTTCCCCAAGGGTACTGCCCAGCCGGCGAATGTCTTCGGCATGCGTGCCGGTATCCGCCAGCAGTGCCTGATAGCGGTCGATGACTGCCTCCTCGTAGCCCAGAGACAGCAGCTCCGCCTTCACGCCCTCGCTGCCGATCTTGTCCGCCTTGTCCAGCGTGATGCAGACCTTCTCGAAATCCGCCTCCGGGAAGCCGGCATAGCGCTGCAGGCCCCGCAGGATTTCACGATCGTTGATCACGATGTGGAAATGATATTTCTCACCGAAGCCGATGCGGTTCAGCAGTGTGCTGATGGCCAGGATCAGCTCGATTTCCGAAAGATTGCTGCCGTCGCCGAAGATGTCAATGTCGGTCTGGTAGAACTCCCGGAAACGCCCCTTCTGGGGACGGTCCGCCCGGAACACGGGGCCGATCTGCAGCGCCTTGAAGGGGCTGGGCAGACTCGCCTGGTTCTGTGCATAGAACCGGGAGAGAGGCAGCGTCAGATCATAGCGAAGACCGCTGTCTGCCAGTGCATCCGCATTGCCCTCAGCCACGGCGCTTTCCAGCTTCTCGCCGCGCTTCATCACCTTGAAGATCAGCTTCTCGTTGTCACCGCCCTGCTTCGACTGCAGGTTCTCGATATGCTCCACCACCGGGGTCTCGATCTCGGTAAAACCGAATTCCCGATAGGTACGCCGGATTTCAGACAGCACATACTGCCGGAGCGCCATCTCCCGCGGCAGCACATCCTTCATGCCGGTAACCGGTTTTTTCTTTAATGCCATATTTCCTCCCCTATCAAAGATACTTCTTCATCGTATCATCGATGTCCAGTGTCGCGAAGTAGTCCTTATCGGTCTGGGCACGGCGAATCAGCTTCACAGAGCCGTCCTCCCGAAGAAGCAGCTCCGCACTCCAGAGCTTGCCGTTGTAGTTGTAGCCCATTGCGAAGCCGTGGGCACCCGCATCATGGATGAAGAGATAGTCTCCCTTCTCCAGCTTCGGCAGCTGACGGTCCACTGCAAACTTATCGTTGTTTTCGCAGAGAGAACCGGTCACATCATAAGTCTCCGTGCAGTCTTCATTTTCCTTACCCAGCACGGTGATATGATGATATGCCCCGTACATTGCCGGGCGCATCAGGTTCACAGCGCAGGCGTCCACACCCGCATAGTGCTTGTAGATCTCCTTGAAGTGAATCACCTTGGTCACCAGCGCACCGTAGGGTGCCAGCATGAAGCGGCCCAGCTCTGTGAAGAGCCGGATCTTGTCCAGTCCGTGGGGCTTCAGAATCTCATCATACACCTTGTGCACGCCCTCACCGATGACCAGAATATCATTGGGTGTCTGCTCCGGCTTATAGGCCACGCCGATACCGCCGGACAGGTTAATGAAGTCGAGCTCAACACCGCTCTCTTCCTTGATTCTGACAGCCAGCTCGAAAAGCTGCTTCGCCAGTGTCGGATAATAGTCGTTGGTCACGGTATTGGAAGCCAGGAAGGCATGAATGCCGAAATGCTTCACGCCGCCGGCCTTCAGGATGCGGTAGCCCTCCAGAATCTGCTCTGTGGTCATGCCGTACTTGGCATCCTGGGGATTGTCCATAATGGTATTGGCGATCTTGAAGTATCCGCCCGGGTTATAGCGAAGGCACATGGTCTCCGGGAAATGGCCCAGGGTCTCCTTCAACTCAGCGATGTTGGAAAAATCATCCAGATTAATGATGGCGCCCAGCTTCTCGGCGAACTTATACTCCTGAAGCGGGGTGTCATTCGAGGAGAACATGATCTCATGACCCTGAAATCCGCAGGCATCCGACATTTCCAGCTCCGTCATGGAGGAGCAGTCGGTTCCGCAGCCCTCCTCCTTCAGAATCTTCAGAATGCTGGGATTCGGTGTTGCCTTCACTGCGAAATACTCACGGAAGCCCTCATTCCAGGAAAAAGCCTGGTACAGACGGCGCGCATTCTCACGAATGCCCTTCTCGTCATAAAGATAAAAAGGCGTGGGATAGGTTTCTGCAATGTTTTTCACCTGCTCCAGGGTAACATACGCTTTTTTCATTGGTTCTCCTCATTAAAACTAGTGCATTTATTACGCTTCAATAACTCTCATAATGTTGGTGCTTGTGGCCATCTGATTCTTGGTCAGTCTGGATACCACACCGGCTGTGATGACGCAAATGTCGCCGCTCTCCACCAGATTTCTGTCCCTCAGCTCCTGCATGGAGGATTCGAACAGCTCGTCTGTGGTATCGGCTCTTCTTGCCCAGATCGGATATACGCCCCAGTACAGCATCATCTGACGCACTGTGGTCTGGCTCGGTGAAAGCGCCACAATCTGTGAGGACGGTCTGTACTTGGAAATCATGCCAGCGGTAATGCCGGTCAGCGTCGGTGCAATCAGCGCCTTGGCATGCAGCTCATTCGCGGTGGTCACGGAAGCCGCGCAAACAGCATTACCCACAGAAGCATAGACATGCTGCTCCACCTCACGGTTCTGGTATGCCTTATAATTCACGAACTGCTCTGTATACTCCACGATGGAGGCCATCATCTCCAGTGCTTCTACCGGATACTTGCCGTTTGCCGTCTCACCGGAAAGCATTACGGCATCTGTTCCGTTGTATACTGCATTCGCAACGTCGGTCACCTCGGCACGGGTCGGACGCGGATTGCGGATCATGGAATCCAGCATCTGAGTGGCAGTGATAACCAGCTTGCCCTGATAGTTGCACTTCCGGATAATTTCCTTCTGCAGCTGCGGCAGCATCTTTGCCTCTACCTCTACGCCCAGGTCGCCTCTGGCCACCATGATGCCGTCGGACTCCTGAATGATCTCATCGAGATTATCAAGGCCCTCCTGAGACTCGATCTTGGCGATGATCTTCATGTGGGAACCGGCCTCATCGATCAGGGCACGGATCTCACGGATCGCATCGGCATTCCGGATAAAGGAAGCAGCCACGAAATCATAGCCTACCTCAATACCGAACTTGATGTCCTCGATATCCTTATCGGTCAGGGACGGAAGACGGATGGGTACGTTCGGAACATTGACGCCCTTGCGTTCACCCAGCTCACCGCCGTTGACTACAGTACAGTGAATCTCTGTGCCGTTGACATCGTCTACAGTCAGGCCGATGAGACCGTCATCGATGAGAATGGTATTGCCCGGCTTCACATCCTCGTTGAGACCGGCATAGTTGATATACACTCTCTCCGCATTGCCGACGCACTCCTCTGTGGTAAGGGTGATGTGCATGCCCTCTGTCAGAGCCACCTTCTTATGATCCTCCAAAATACCGGTACGGATCTCAGGTCCCTTGGTATCCAGAAGTGCTGCGATGGGACGTCCGCTTTCCTGACGGGCCTTCTTCAGAAGTGCCAGTCTCTGCAGGTGCTCATTGTGGTCACCGTGGGAAAAGTTAAAACGTGCCACATCCATATTCTTTGCCAGCTTCAGCAGAACCTCGTAATCGTTCTCGTTGGGTCCCAGTGTACAAACAATCTTTGTTTTTCTCATAGAATCTCCTCTTATTTCCTACTCTTCATCGGCGCTTTCCCCGGAAGTCCCCCCAGATTTCGGCTTATGCGCTCTATTTGTCAAGTTCAAACTCAGTGCATAAAGTAAATGTTGTCATTCCGTCTTCTCTGACCTCTCCTTGTCAGATAGAAGAACAGCGCTACATTGAGAAGGGACAGCAAGATCGAAATCCTCGATCCGAAGTCCGTCCATGGATTCAGCAGATTCAGGACATAGAGCACGATCTCAAGTATGGCCAGATACTTCGCTTTGATCGGCAGTATGAAGTAGATCAGGAACGTCGCCTCCGGAAAGGTCAGGGCGTAAGCCAGAAAAATGCTGAAGGTCATGTAGGTGGGATACAGCTGCAGAGGATACCCGGTAATGAGATAGACCAGAATGCTGCAGAAAATCAGCATCAGGGCGCCCATTGCGAAAAAGAAATTGTACTTGAACGTTCCCCAGACGTTCTCCAGCGTCTGCCCCAGACTGTAGTAGAGGTAAACGCCGATGGCCACCCAGATCAGGCTCCGGGATGGATAGTAGAAAAGGAAGGTAACCAGCCGCCAGATATGCCCGTGCAGAATGGCCTCCGGATCAAGATCCAGATAATAAAAATAAAAGCTCGGATTAAGGCACTGGATCAGATATCCCACCACATACATCACGCAGATGTACTTCATGAGATTCGGCACCGCATACCGTCCCAGCTTTCGCTCCAGCTTCTGATAAAGGGTCATCGAATGGCTTTCCTCCTTCATATCCTCTGTACAGCCGCTTCCGCGGCTTCTACTCGTAGCTGTCAAGAGTATACTTTCCATACGCGCTTTTTTCAAGAAAATTTTCGAAGGCTGTACATTTTAATAGGAAAGGAATTTTCACAATTTTTTAACAATCTCATGGCTTGAAGGCTTTACTCTTCTATGCTAAAGTAGCACATTGTCCCAGACTTTATGTATGTATAGGGGTATGCATCAGGTCTTGATATATAAATATTCAATAATGGAGTAGTTGAAAATATGACACATCAATACAGGCTTGGAATTGACATCGGTTCTACAACCGTGAAAATCGCCATTCTGGATGCTGACAAACAGATTCTCTTTTCCGATTACAAAAGACATTTTGCAAACATCCAGGAGACGCTGGCCGATCTTCTGACCGAGGCGCAGGAGAAGCTCGGCGATATCCGGCTTGCTGCCGTGATCACAGGCTCCGGCGGCCTGACCCTGTCCGCACATATGGGTGCGACATTCTGCCAGGAGGTGGTGGCTGTGGCTGCCGCCCTGAAGGATTACCGTCCGGATACCGACGTGGCCATTGAGCTTGGGGGCGAGGACGCGAAGATCATTTATTTCCGTGGCGGCATCGATCAGCGTATGAACGGCATCTGCGCCGGCGGTACCGGCTCCTTCATCGACCAGATGGCATCTCTTCTTGACACCGATGCTGCCGGCCTCAATGAGCTGGCCGCAAACTATCAGATGATTTATCCCATCGCAGCCCGCTGCGGTGTATTCGCCAAAACAGACATTCAGCCGCTCATTAATGAGGGCGCTGCCAGAGAAGACCTGGCTGCCTCCATTTTCCAGGCGGTGGTGAACCAGACCATCTCCGGCCTCGCACAGGGAAAGCCCATCCGCGGCAATGTTGCCTTTCTGGGCGGCCCGCTGCACTTCATGCCGGAGCTTCGAAATGCCTTTATCCGCACGCTGAATCTTCACGGTGATGAGATTATCGAGCCGGAAAATTCCCATCTCTTTGCCGCCATCGGCTCTGCCCTGAACTGTAAAGAGGACACACAGGAATTTGAGATTGCGGATCTCATTGCTCGTCTTCGGAAGGGCATTCAGATGGATACCGAGATCAAGCGCATGCAGCCGCTTTTCGAATCAGAATCCGACTATGCGGCCTTTACCGAACGGCACAGCCGTGACAAGGTACAGACCGCAAATCTCGCCGACTGCCACGGCGAGGTTTTCCTCGGCATCGATGCCGGCTCCACCACGACAAAGCTGGCACTCGTTTCCGACAAGGGCGAGCTTCTGTATAAGTTCTATTCGAACAATGACGGCTCTCCGATCGCGACGGCCATCCGCTCCATTCAGGAAATCAAGGAGCAGCTGCCGGAGGACGCGCACATCGCTTACTCCTGCTCCACCGGCTACGGTGAAGCACTGCTGAAGTCCGCTTTCCAGCTGGATGAGGGCGAGGTCGAGACCATTGCCCACTACTATGCGGCGGCCTTCTTCGAGCCGGATGTAGACTGTATTCTGGATATCGGCGGTCAGGACATGAAGTGCATCCGCATCAAGGACGGCACCGTGGATTCCGTACAGCTGAACGAGGCCTGTTCCTCCGGCTGCGGCTCTTTCCTCGAAACCTTCGCGAAGTCTCTCGGCTTCTCCGTCATTGACTTCGCCCACGAGGCGCTCTTCGCGAAGAGCCCCACGGACCTCGGCTCCCGCTGTACCGTTTTCATGAATTCCAACGTAAAGCAGGCGCAGAAGGAAGGTGCGAGCGTCGCCGACATTTCCGCAGGCCTCGCTTACTCCGTCATCAAGAATGCGCTGTTCAAGGTCATCAAGGTGACCGATGCGAAGGAACTGGGCGAGCACATCGTGGTGCAGGGCGGTACCTTCTATAATGATGCGGTGCTTCGTGCCTTCGAGACCCTGATGGACAAGGATGTGGTGCGGCCGGATATCGCCGGCATCATGGGTGCCTTCGGTGCTGCCCTCATTGCCCGGGAACGCTATCATATGGCAGAAGCACATCTCCGGGAAAATGCAGGTGAGGGCGAGGCGTCGCCGAAGCCTAAGACCAGCATGCTGCCTCTCGACAAGATCATCGGTCTCAAGTACACCACCCGCATGACCCGCTGCCAGGGCTGCAACAACCACTGTGTGCTGACCATCAACCAGTTCGGCGCCGGCAGAAACTTCATCTCCGGCAACCGCTGCGAGCGCGGTCTCGGCAAGGCCAAGGTGAAGCGCGATATTCCGAACCTTTTCGCCTACAAGCTGAAGCGCATGTTCGACTACGAGCCGCTGCCGGCGGAAAAGGCAGACCGCGGCGAGGTGGGTATCCCCCGTGTGCTGAACATGTACGAAAACTATCCCTTCTGGGCGGTTTTCTTCCGGGAGCTTCGCTTCCGCACCGTGCTGTCACCGGCTTCCACCAGAAAGATCTATGAGCTCGGCATCGAGTCCATTCCGTCAGAGTCCGAGTGCTATCCGGCAAAGATTGCTCACGGACACATCGAATGGCTCATCAAGAAGGGTCAGAAGTTCATCTTCTATCCCTGCATTCCTTATGAGCGGAACGAAACGCCGGACGCCGGAAACCACTACAACTGCCCGATGGTGACCTCCTACGCGGAGAACATCAAGAACAATGTCGAGTCTCTGGAGACCGAAAGCATTTTCTTCATGAAGCCCTTCCTGGCACTCACCAATGAGAAGGTAGCCACCGACCAGCTGGTGAAGATCTTCGTTCATCCGGACAATGTATCGGATTCTGTCCGTCCGGAGGGCACACTCACGCTGGAGAAAATCGGCGAACAGTTCAAAAAATGGAACTTTACAGAGGCAGAGATCCGTTCTGCTGCCCACGCCGCCTGGGAGGAGCTCGACAAGGCGCATCACGATATGGAGCAGAAGGGTGAGGAAACCCTCCGTTGGATGAAGGAGACCGGTCACCGGGGCATTGTCCTCGCCGGCCGTCCTTATCACTGTGATCCGGAGATCAACCACGGCATTCCGGAGCTGATCACCTCCTACAATTTCGCGGTGCTGACCGAGGATTCCGTTTCCCATCTCGGCAAGATCGAACGGCCGCTCATCGTGACGGACCAGTGGATGTACCATACCCGTCTCTATCGCGCGGCGGAATTCGTAAAGCACCAGGAAAATCTCGACTTCGTGCAGCTGAACTCCTTCGGCTGCGGTCTCGACGCGGTAACCGTGGATCAGGCAAGAGACATTCTGGCCGGCTCCGACAAGATCTATACCGTGCTGAAGATCGACGAGGTGAACAACTTGGGTGCTGCCCGCATCCGCGTGCGTTCCCTGCTGGCCGCCATCCGGGTGCGGGAGGAAAAGCATTATCAGCGGACACTCCGCCCGGCAAGCTATCAGCGGAAGCTCTTCACCAAGGAAATGAAGGCGGAGAAATATACCATTCTCTGCCCGCAGATGTCGCCGATCCACTTTGAGCTGATCGAGCCCGCCATCCGGGCCAACGGCTACAACATTGTCGTGCTGGAGAATGCGAACCGCACCGCCATTGACACAGGTCTCAAGTATGTGAACAACGATGCCTGCTACCCGTCCATCATCGTGGTGGGACAGATCATGGATGCCCTCAGCAGCGGTCAGTTCGACCTCGACCATACGGCGGTCATCATGTCCCAGACCGGCGGCGGCTGCCGTGCCTCGAACTACATCGGCTTCATCCGCCGTGCGCTGGAGAAGGCCGGCATGGGGCAGATCCCCGTCATTTCCCTCAATGCGAACGGCATGGAGAAGACACCGGGCTTCAGCATCAGTCTGCCGCTCCTGACGAAGGCACTGCAGGCAGTGGTATACGGCGACGTATTCATGCGTGTGCTCTATGCCACCCGTCCCTACGAACTGGTGCCCGGCTCTGCCAATGCGCTGCATGAGAAATGGAAGAAGGTCTGCATTGCCGCCGTTCAGAAGAAGAAGGCCGACATGCAGGAATTCGCCCAGAATGTCCGCGGCATTATCCACGATTTCGATACACTGCCGCTGCAGGAGGGTCTTCGGAAGCCGAAGGTCGGCATTGTCGGCGAGATTCTGGTGAAGTTCTCTCCCCTCGCCAACAACCACATCGTGGAGCTGTTGGAGCACGAGGGTGCCGAGGCTGTGATGCCGGATCTCATGGACTTCCTGCTCTACTGCTTCTACAACCAGAACTATAAGTACGAGAATCTCGGCGCCGGCTGGAAGGGCAAGACACTCTGCAATGCAGGCATCAAGCTGCTGGAGTTCTTCCGGAAGACCGCCCGTCAGGAGCTGCTGCAGTCGAAGCGCTTCACTGCGCCCGGCAAGATTCAGGAGCTCGCCGAAATGGCGAAGCAGTATGTTTCTCTCGGCAACCAGACCGGCGAGGGCTGGTTTCTGACCGGGGAAATGCTGGAGCTCCTCACAGAAGGCGTGGACAACATCGTCTGCACACAGCCCTTCGGCTGTCTCCCGAACCACATCGTCGGCAAGGGTGTCATCAAGGAGCTGAAGCGTCAGCACCCCGATGCCAACATCATCGCGGTGGACTACGACGCCGGTGCCTCCGAGGTAAACCAGCTGAACCGCATTAAGCTGATGCTCTCCGTCGCACAGGAGAATCTGCAGAAGAAAAATCAATAAAACCATTAAAAGAATCTCCGCTCCGCCTTAGTGTTAAGGCAGAGCGGAGTTTTTTTGACAAGACAATATTCTATTATGGACAGCTGTCACTCCAGTAGCCGTCCATAATCTCGTTTCGCATATATCACTCGAGCAACTGTAATCATCTTCTATTCTTCTGCTATTTTTACTGCTGCTTTGCCAGATCTTCCTTATAGGAATTGATCATTGAGCCAGCCAGCAGAATCTTCTTCTCGGATGCGGTCACATCCTTGAGCTCCAGCAGCATTTCCCGGGTGCTGCCGTCTGTGCCGATAATGGTGGCCTTTACGCTGGTATCGCCGTTCTCCACCGCAGCACGGATGCCCGGCAGCCACACATACTCGCCGACGCTGAGGTTGATCTCCGCCTCCGGATAGGTGAAGGGCAGCATACCCCAGTTCACGCAGTTGGAGCGATAGCGCTTGGTGGCATAGTCGATGCAAATGTTGGCGAGTCCGCCGAGCACCTTCTGGCAGGAAGCCGCGTACTCACGGGCAGAACCATCGCCCGGACGCTTTGCATAGAGTACCGAGCCAAGTCCGGTGCTCTCCATCAGCTTCGGAAGCTCTCCCTGTACATCAATGCCCACAGCAGAAAGCACAGAATAGAATTCTGCTGCCTTTGCGCTGTCACCGGCAAGTCTTGCCTTCTCATAGACCTGTGCCTTCTTCGCATTCGGCACATACTGCGGATCCTTCCGCTGCAGCGTGAACTCGGAAATCTTGTACGGGTTGGAACGGTAGGAAGCTGTCTCACCGGACGGAATCAGCTCGTCGGTGGTGGTCACCTCATCGCGGATCACAGAAGCCACCTGCAGCAGCAGATTCTCGGTCAGTGCGCACATCTCCGGCCAGTCCTTGATGGAGGGACCATACTGGATCGGGGTCTCCGGCTGTGCCTTGCCGTAGCCGTTGTATACAATGTTCTCATAAATTCTTTCATCGAAGTGGTACTCCGGGTACTGCAGCTTCTCGAATACCTCCTTCATTTCCTCTGCAGAGGTCAGCTGACCGCCGTTGAATGCTGTTGCTGCGATAGAGCGGGAATCCATCAGTGCTGCAGATGCCACCTGTCCGTTGCCCGGCTTGGAGCCCTCACGGTTCGGGAAGTTTCTGGTGGAGTGGCGGATAATAAAGGCGTTGTTCTCAGGACAGTCGGAGGCACCGAAGCAAGGGCCGCAGAAGGCGGTCTTTACACGGGCGCCGTGCACCATGAGATCGGTCAGCACACCGGCACGGTTCAGCTCTACCATGATGGGCTGTGAAGCCGGGTAGATATTCAGCGGGAACTGTCCGAGCGGTGTTGTGGAGGCCTTTGCCACCGCATCTACCGCTACGATGTTCTCGAAGGAGCCGGCAGCACAGCCTGCAATGGAGGCCTGATCCACCTGAATGCGGCCGTTCGGCAGCAGCTTACTCTTCATGTCCGGGTGAATGTCCGGTGTGTTCTCGAAGGTCTTTACAGCCTGATCTTCTACCCACTGCATGTACTTCTCCGGGTTGGCGATAACCTCGCGAAGCGGGAAGGCATTGCTCGGATGATACGGCAGCGCAATCATCGGCTCCACGGTGTCGAGATCAATCTCCACTACCGCATCATAAAGTGCAGCCGCACCCGGCTTCATTTCCCTATAGGCCTCAGGGCGCTTGTGGATCTCGAAGTAGCGCTTCACCTCTTCATCGGTCTCCCATACGGTGGAGAGACAGGTGGACTCAGTGGTCATGGTGTCGATGCCGTTTCGGCAATCCATGGACATGCTCTGTACGCCGGGACCGACGAACTCAAGCACCGCATTCTTCACAAACTTGTTCTTGAATGTTGCGCCAATGAGAGTCAGTGCTACATCCATCGGGCCGACCCAGGGCTTCAGCGCACCATGCAGATAAACGGCGATTACCTTCGGGTAGCTCAGCTCATAGTACTTGCCCAGCATTGCCTTCGCCAGCTCCGGTCCGCCCTCGCCGATGGAAACGGAGCCCTGCGTGCCGTAACGAGTATGGGAGTCGGAAACAATGGCCATGTCACCGGACTTAATCAGCATTTCCCGCATGTACTGATGAATGACGGCCTCATGGGGCGGCACAAAGATACCGCCGGACTTCTTACAGGCAGACTCGGCATACTTATGTACATCGGAATTGATGGTGCCGCCGACGGCGCAGAGGCAGTTGTGGCAGTTGGTAAATACCGTCGGCATCGGGAATTCCTTGAGGCCCGATGCATAGGCGGTCTGCAGGATGCCGACATAGGTGTTGTCATAAACGCCCATCTCGTCGAACTTGATCTGCAGGTGCTCCATGTCGTCTGTCTGGTTATGCGCCTTCAAAATCTGATAGGTCAGTGTCTGCTGCTTTCCGGCCTCCTGTGAAAGCGCCGGCTTCTCCTCAGCCTTTGCCAGCACGCTGTCATTCAAAATAAAATGCTTTCCTTCATGCAATGTAATCATTTCTCTGTCTCCTCTCAGCGAATGTATACATATCCGTCCATGATACGGCGGGCTGTTCTGGTAACGCCGCCCATGATAACCTTCTCACCGTCCATCTTCATATCAGCCTCTGTCACGCCTGAGCTGTGGCCAAGACGCACGATGTCACCATCATTTTTCCGTACCGTCTCATAAACGATGGTTCCCGGAATCTTGGCTGCTGCGCCGGTGCCGACCGCAACGGTCATCGGATATGCCTTATGCAGCATGCCCACGGAAATGGCGCGGACGCAGATGTCCATATCCTCGGCCTTCACGAGCTTACCGTCCATATTTGTATAATCCTGCGGTGCACTGATGATGGAAACCTTCGGTGCGGAGGTAGACTGGGTGCGGGCATCCATGTAGTTCTTGACAAAGCCCATCTTCTCAGCTGCCATGCCGCGGATCCGCTCGATATGCTCCATCACGTCCTTGTTCTGATTGAGCTCGGTCAGCTCGGTTCCCTGAATGCCGAGATCGGACGCCTTGATGAACACCATCGGGTTCGAGCAGTCCAGCACGGTAACCGTGGCGGGACCGTAATCAGGCACATCGAAGACCTCCTGCTTCTGTCCGGTCGGGAAGAGCTTGCCGGTCTTGGAGCCTGCCGGATCCTCGAAGTACATGTCGATGCGGGAGCCGGTGCCGGGTACACCCTGAATCTCCTCATCTCCATACATGCAGGCATGACCGTCCTTCACACGCACATGCTCCTCGATCACCTTATTGGTATTGGTGTTGTAGACACGCACTACGGTGATGGGCTCCACAGCCTCCACCATTCCCTCATCGATCGCATAGGGGCCGACTGCAGAAGAGATATTTCCGCAGTTGGCGGAGCCGTCCACGCGCGGGATGACAATGTCTACCTGCCGGAAAGTGTAGTCCACGTCGATGCCCGGGCGATCCGACTTCTTGATAACCGCGATCTTCGAGGTGGAGGAAACCGTTCCGCCCATACCATCAATCTGCTTCACATCCGGTGTGCCCATGACCTTCATGAAGATCTCCGGCCACTCGTTCTCATCTGCCGGCAAATCCTCCTGATGGAAAAACACGGCCTTTGAGGTGCCGCCGCGCATGTATACACACGGGAACTTTCTCTGCTGCTGGTTCATTTCTGACATAATCCTGACCTCCTAATCA
>CAZJQX010000052.1:12011-15877 GCA_964548305.1 uncultured Lachnospiraceae bacterium | reverse complement strand
CTGTTGCCATAGCAACTGACAGTCCGCAAGAGAATACGATAGAATGGTTGAGTTAGTTAATGAAAACTAACGAGCCAAGGCTTTTTTGGCTCCAACATCATTTTTATCACAAGGAGTATTCATGAGAAAAAATATCTATCGTTCTCTGGCGGCTGTGATGACGGCTGCAATGACTGTGGGCGCACTGGCAGGCTGCGGCAGCTCTGCATCTTCTACAGCGACAACAGCGGCAGCAACTGAGGCGGCTGCGGAAACCACAGCTGCAGCGGAGGAGACCACAGCGGCAGCAGAAGAGACAATGGCTGCGGCGGAACAGGCAGATCCGGAGGGAACCCATACTGTTGTGGATCATGCCGGTAATGAGGTAGAGGTGCCTAACACGATCACCAAGGTGGTGATCGATCAGATTCCGATCCTTTCCACCTATATGGCTTATTTCCAGGGCAGCGCGCCCTACATCACGGGCTACTGCGGCTCCTTCAAGACCACCATTTCCGAGACCGTGCTGAAGAACATTGCACCGGAGCTGCTGGAGAGTGCCGATACTGTTTATGCGCAGAGTGACCTGAATATTGAAGAGATCATGAAGCTGGAGCCGGACGTCATTCTGTACAATGCCAACAATTCCGAGCATGCAGAGGTGCTGAAGTCCAGCGGCATTCCGTCTGTCGGATTTGCAACGGTAGGCGCTTCCACCGATGCGGATCCCATTGAGCGTTATGAGGAGTGGCTGAACCTTCTCGAGGATGTGTTCGGTGAGCCGGGCAAGACCGATGATTTCGTGGCTGCCGGCGATGCGATTGTCAAAGAGGTCGAAGAGAGAATCGCAACCGTTCCCGAGGAGGAGCGTCCGTCCGCATTGATCCTCTGGAAGTATGCCAACAGCACACCGATGGTTTCCGGAAACGGCACCTTCGGTACCTACTGGCTGAAGCGTCTGGGTGTACAGGATCCGGCCAGTGAGAGCAAGGGCTTCGCACAGACCAGCATGGAGCAGATCTACAGCTGGGATACCGACATTCTCTTCCTGGACGGTCCGGGACTTCTGAACCTGAAAACCGAGGATGTGCTGGAGAACAAGGTAGAGGGCGCAGACTTCTCGACATTGAAAGCAGTGCAGAACGGCCGTGTTTATGACACCACCCTCGGCATGTGGAACTGGTTTACACCGAACCCGGATGCACCGCTGGTATATGCATGGCTCGCATCCAAGACCTACCCGGAGGCCTTCGCTGACTATCCGCTGGAGGACACCATCCGCACCTACTATCATGACTGGTACGGCTATGATGTGACCGATGCCGAGCTGGCAGAAATGCTGAGCTACTGATGAAGGACACGATCTGGATTCACAAGGGGCGTTTCAGTCCCCTTGCGATCATTCTAATGCTGGTGCTTCCGATTGTGACGGCGCTGCTCTGTCTCTGCTTCGGGCGCATGAATGTGCCGGTGGGAGAAGTGCTGGCGGTGCTGAAGGCCGCTGCCGCGGGACAGGCCGATAAGGGACAGAATTATTCGATCGTCATGAATCTGCGTCTGCCCCGCATCCTGATGGCCATTATTGTGGGCGCGGGACTTACCTGTGCGGGAAATGCTTTCCAGTGCCTGTTCTCGAATCCGCTGGCAACACCGGACATTCTGGGCGTCACCAGCGGCACATGTGTGGGCGCCATACTTGCAATCATTCTGTCATGCAGTATACTGGAGACACAGCTGATTGCGCTGGTCTTCGGATTGGCCTCTGTGGTATTTACACTGAAGATCGCCGGTAAGAGCAGCGGCCGCTCCATGGTTTATCTCGTGCTGGCGGGCACCATCGCATCCTCCTTATTCAATGCGATCGGTTCCCTGCTGAAATATACGGCTGACCCGCAGGACAAGCTTCCGGAGATTACCTACTGGCTGATGGGCAGCTTCACCAGTGCAAGCTATCAGAAGATTCTGATTGGCTGTCCGCTCATCATTGCCGGGGTCGCCGTCATTTACCTGCTCCGCTGGCGGCTGAACATCCTGTCGCTCAGCGAAGACGAGGCAAGAGCAAGCGGCATTGACCTTCGGAAGACCCGGATGCTGTTTATCGTGTCGGCGACGCTGATCACCGCCTCTGCCGTTTCCATGTGCGGCCAGGTGGGCTGGATCGGCCTGCTGATTCCGCACTGTGCGCGAATGCTGGTCGGCAGCAACAACCGCTATGTGGTGCCGGTGAGCCTGAGCCTCGGCGCAAGCTTCATGATCGTCATCGACACGCTGTCACGCACCATCAGCATTATCGAGCTGCCCCTGTCCATACTGACCGCCATCATCGGCGCGCCGGTATTCATTTCACTTCTCAACAAGACAAGGAGCACGCTGCGATGATACTGGAGGTACAGAAGGGCTGCTTCGGCTATACCGGGCAGCAGACGATATTAAAGGACATTGACCTCACGCTGGAGGAGGGACACATTCTGGCGATTCTCGGGCCGAACGGCATTGGAAAGACCACGCTGCTCAAGTGCATGGTGGGACTTCTGCCGTGGCAGAGCGGCCGCACCCTCTTATATGGGAAGGACATTCATAAGCTGAAGCCGAAGGAGGTATGGAGCAGCATTTCCTACATTCCCCAGTCCCACGGCTTTGCCTTCTCCTATACGGGGCTTGAAATGGTCATGCTGGGGCGAAGTGCCCACATGGGACTGTTCCAGCAGCCCGGCCGGGAGGAGCTGGAAATGGCGGAGGCCATGATGGAGCGGGTCGGCATTACCCATCTCGCCGAGAAGGACTGCAACCGCATGAGCGGCGGCGAGCTGCAGATGGTGCTGATCGCCCGGGCGCTGATCAACGATCCGAAGTTGATCATTCTCGATGAGCCGGAGACCGGACTGGATTTCCACAACCAGATTCTGGTGCTGAACATGATTCAGCGTCTGGCACATGAGGAAGGCATCAGCGCAATTATGAACACCCACTACCCCACCAATGCCATGAGCATTGCGGATGAGGCCCTGATGATGAACCGGAAGGGTGAATTCTTCTATGGTCCGGCGCGGGAGGTGCTGACGGAGAAGAACATTTCCTATTCCTTCGACGTGCAGGTAGTGGTCAACGAGTTTATGTATGAGGGCCGGAATGTACGGAGCATCGTACCGGTGGCCCTCACGGAGGGAGAAGGAATCCGATGAAAAGCGGACGATTCACAGCTTCGGAACGACGGCCGATCCGTCCGGAGATGACGGTTTCCCGTCCGGAGATGGCAGGGGAAAATGTCTTCGTCACCTGGTTTTCACTGGGGGCGGACACCTCCATTACCCCGGAGACTTATGATGTGCCGGTGTTCTACATCGGCAGCGAGGGCAGCACGACATTTCTTCTGGGAGAAGAAGGAAGCCGGGTTTCGCTGCAGCCGGGCGAGCTGCTCTATGCACCCGCGGGAACACTCTGCGGCACGGAGACGGCAGTCGGCAGCATTTACACAGAATTGATTATCAGAGAGGAGATACAAATGAACAAGGTAGTTAAGTCAGGAGAAGCAATCACACTGAAGAATCTGATTTCCTATGAGGAGGGCAGCATCGCAAATCTGGATATCGTACATACAGACGATATGAAGTTCGTGCTGATGGCCTTCGACGAGGGAACCGGCCTCACACCGCACCGCGCACCGGGAAATGCCATCCTGACCGCACTGGAGGGCAAGGCCATCATCGGCTACGAGGGTGTGGACTATGAGCTCAATGCCGGCGAGTGCTTCCGCTTCGATAAGAACGGACTGCACAGCGTAACCCCGCAGGGCAAGTTCAAGATGAGTCTGCTGCTGGTATTAGAAAAAGAGTGAAGAAGTTTGCATCAGGCAAAATGCCCGTCCGGAAATCCGGACGGGCATTTTT
>CAZJQX010000052.1:8715-11911 GCA_964548305.1 uncultured Lachnospiraceae bacterium | reverse complement strand
ATAAGAAGGGTTATACATTAGAGCAGATTGCAGAAGTTGCGGAAACAAGCGTAAATGTAGTTGAAGCGATTATTGAGAGAAAGACTGCCGTTGTGGTGTAGGAACCAGGTAAATATTGTAAATAAGAAGCGACCAACTGCGAAGTTGGTCGCTTCTTGTTGCATCAGCAGTAATACAGGAACGACCGTAACCGGCTCCAGGCGGCTTCGTCCCAGTCGTTGTCTAGGCTCAGTTGGAAGAGCGGCGCGTGGCAGGCGTCGCGGAGGCCCCGCATGTCGAGAATCATGGCGGTGTTCTCGTAGCGCGGGGCAAGGGTCAGCACGGCAGCAGCCCGCTCGGACAGTTCGACCGCTTTCGCGTAGCGATAACGGCCATTGGCACCGGCAAAGCGTGGCAGTGCCCGGTCAGCGGTACGGAACAATTCGTCGAAATTTTCTGAGAAGGCACTGCGCTGACCGAGGATGGCACCAATGCGCTGCAGCTTTTCGGCGGATTCCTGTAGCCAGGCCACGGCGTCGGCGGCTCCTTCGGCATTGTCCTGCCAGAGGAAGAGCAGCAGCTCGGACAATGGTGCCCGGAGCAGCTGATTGCCTTCTGATTCCAAGACGGAAAGGACGCCGCTGTCAAGTTCAGTGAGACAGAGCGGGGTGCCGACACAGGCAAGGCGGCGGGAGAGCGATGACTTCGCGTTGCTGGGTATGTCAGCGTTCTTTGCCGCGTCAGTGCCGCTTTCCATATCGACGTTGGTTGTTGCTGTATATGCATCGTTTACTGCTGTATCACCGATTTCTCGTGCGACAGCTTCCAATGCCGCCCAGTCAGGAACACCCTGCAGCTTCTCCGTAAGTGCGCGGCGCCGCTCTGCGGGCGCGGCATAGATGAGATCTCCGGCGAGAAATGCGCGGAGCAGAGCATCCCGATCCATGGCGCTTTCCGGGAGACGCTCCAGCATGGGCGAAACGATGGTCGTGTTCTGCACATCGCGGCGTTCCAACACAGCGTGGATGACTCTGGCATAGAGGCCGTCTGCTTCGGCACCCTCGGACTGCGGAATCAGGAACTGTACCGGTGCAGAATCACTCGACCGCTCTTCAAGTACGGCACCGAGCAGTGCCGGGAAGGGAAGATATTCCTTGGCGCTGGTTTCTGCGCGGCCCCGCTGTAGTGCGCTTTCGCTGAAGGGCAGCAGACGAGCGTCTATTCCCTGCTGCCGAAAATAGGACAGGAGGAAGGGGCTGTAGGCGCCGAGAGACGGCAGATACAGCGGCATTTCCACGCTTGCCGTCCGGGGCAGCGGACAACGGCGGATGCTTACGTCGGTAATGCAGAAATCCTTCGGCAGCTTCACCGTCGGCCGGTGGGACAGGCTGTTCAGGAAGGCTTCAATGCGGGTGATTACGCCAACATTGGAAAAATGCTCATCCACCTCGATCTGGAGATAGGGCTTGTTACCCATTTCCTGCCGGAAAAGCTGGGACAGCATGGTATCCGGGCCGCAGCCGTGGTTTGTGAGATAAACGGCATAGAGGTTCGGGTGGTGTGCGATCAGCTTGGCACCGGACAGAATGTGCTGCCCGAAGGGGTAGTAGAGGTTGTCATATTCCGGCGAGATGTCCAAGGAATGTCCCGGCAGGTGGCTGAGTGTCAGCACCTTATAGCCGCGGGCGAGCAGCAGCTCCGGAATGCCCATGTTCAGAATGGGATCGGAGACGCCGTAGTTCCGCGTGATCAGTACCAGCACCTTGTCGTCCTTTTTGAGGCTTGCCAGCATTTCTTGCCCCTGCTTTTCGACAGCGGCGGTATGCTGCCGCACCGCCATGGAGCCCTTGAGGAGCGCTGCGGCGCAGAGCGGCTTCGGGATGCCGAGAATTTTGCCGAGACCGACCATTGCCCCGGCCATGGCTTCTTTGCCGAAGTCGAGATCGAAGACCGGATTCAGCAGGGTAATGCCTTTCTCCTCGATTTTCAGGGCCTTTGCGATGGAAGCGGCGGCCGTCTGCATGTATACACAGCCGTAGTTATGCTTCACCCGGCTGGTTTCGTGCCGCATGGTGTGGATGCTCGGCATGAAAATGTAGTCGACCTTCTGATCAATGAGCTGCTGCATGTGTCCGTAGATCAGCTTCACCGGATAGCAGGTTTCCCCCTGGGCTGTGAGCTGGGAGAGCCGGATCGTTTCTTCATTGGTGGGCTCGGTTAGCAGAACATTATAGCCAAGAGCGGAGAAGAAAGCATTTGCCATAGGGAAAAACTTATGGATCATGAGACAGAAGGGCACGCCCACGGTTTTCTTGTGCGGATCGCGCTTGCCGGTGTAGCCTGCCCGCAGAAGCTTGTTGGCCTGCTGATAGAAGGCAGTGTTCTGCTGAATTTCCTGCGCCCGGGCTGAATTTTCCGCAAGGGCCGGGCCGTCGAAGCCCACAAAACGGCTTTCACCGTCCCCCACAGCCTCCTGTGCGAGGAGTGCGACGCCGAAGGCACCGCTGATCGGGAAGCAGGGGTTTACCTGCAGCCGGTCGCCGAAGGCGGAACGGAAGGCCGCCACGATACCCGGATTGTAGGCAACGCCGCCCTGCAGTACGATATGCTGACCAACGGGGTGGGAGCCTACGACCTTGTGGAGGTAGTTCCGGACGATGGAATGACAGAGACCCGCTGCGATTTCCGCCTGGGAAACGCCTTCGGCGGCAGCGGAGGCAATGGCGGTCTCAATGAAGACAGTGCAGCGTTCGCCAAGTACCGCCGGATATTCGGCAGAGAGCGCCAGTTCGCCGAATTCGGACAGCGGAATGCCCATGCGGATGGCCTGCTCCTCCACGAAGGAGCCGGTGCCGGCCGCACAGATTTTGTTCATCTGGAAATCCACGACCTCACCGTCCCGGAGACTGATGTACTTGCTGTCCTGCCCGCCGATCTCAAAGACCGTGTCGGCTTCGGGCACATGAAAGGCCGCACCTTTGGCCTGGGCGGTGATCTCATCGCGAACAGCATCTGCACCGATGCGCTTGCCGATACGTTCCCTGCCGGAGCCGGTCACGCCCACCGCTGCGAAGCGGAGCTTCCCGAATCTCCGGTAAATGCTGTCGAGCCCCTTTCGTACGGCACCCTCCGGATCACCGGCCGTCCGCAGATACTGGAAGTCCAGAAGCCGGCCCTCTTTATCAATCAGAACAAGGTCGGTGCTCGTCGAGCCGAT
>CAZJQX010000052.1:0-8615 GCA_964548305.1 uncultured Lachnospiraceae bacterium | reverse complement strand
CCACAAGCTCTCCGGATCCTTCAGGCAGATTTCCTCCGGCAGGCTGAGTTTCGGAAGTCCGCTCTTTCGCGGGCGCGCCGCGAGATGCGTGAGAATTTCCAGCAGCTGCTGGCGTGTGAATTGTCCCTTCGCCTTCAGCGCCGCGCCATAGGCCGCCTCGAAGCGGGCAAGTTCCGGAATGATGAGCTCGGATTCCGCCAGCCCGAAAACCTCACGGATTGCACGGGAAACGCCGTCATTTAAAGTGACGCCGCCGCAGAACATAAGCGGCTTTTCCACCGGCAGCTGCCGCACGATGGTGGCCTTGTAGTTCCGGATCATAGCATAGCAGAGTCCCAGCAGGATGTCAGGCGTGGTGCTGCCCTCCTGCTGGCGGTGGATAATGTCGGTTTTCGCGAATACCGCACAGCGCCCTGACAGACGGGGAATGCTTTTCGCATCGGCAACGAGTCGGGAGTAGTCCTCGAGACGGCAGCCCACCCGAGACATCTGATCCTCGAAGAAGGAGCCGGTGCCGCCGGCACAGTGTTCATTGACCGCAAACTGCGGGGCCTTTTCCTGCAGGCCGGTGATGAAGCGTGCACCCTGACTGCCGATTTCGATGACGGAGCCGACATTTGGACAGAGCGCCCGCGCGCCCTCCACAATGGCGGGAATTTCGTCAATGCCGGGCACGACGACATTTTCCAAAAGGGCTTCCGCACTGCTTCCCGTGACAGCGAGGGCAAATTTTGCTTCATCCGACAGCGGCAGCGACGAAAGACCGCGGCGAACCGCTTCGAAGGGACGGCCGTGATGTACCGCCAGCCATTTTGCGGCAAACTGACCGTCCTCCAGCAGGACAAGCTTGACGGATGAGGAACCGATATCTATTCCCAGTGACTGCATAAACTGTTTCTCCTTTATAGATCGTTTGACTTTTGTGTGTGAAATCCATAAAATATTAGATTGTACTAACTGTTAGTTTATCATAACTAATCATCAGGAAACAGTTGTCATGGCAACAGAAAAGAGAAATTATGTTGGAGCAGTATTATCCGATTCTGCAGAAATGCGGGATGTTCAACGGCATTATGCCGCGTAAATATGAGGAAGCCCTGCAGTGCCTGAATGCGCGAGTGCGGCAGTTTCTGAAGGGTGCGCACATTACCGAGCAGGGGCAGAAGGCGCAGAACACCGGCATTGTGCTGTCGGGGAGTTTGTCGGAGTATCTTTATGATGAGGGCGGCAATCAGATCAACATCTGCCGTATGACGGAGGGAAATGTCTTCGGCGCGGAGCTGTCCTGTACCGGCTGGTCAACGAGTCCCGTGAGTCTCCGGGCGGAAAGCGACTGCAGCGTGCTTCTGCTGGATTTCGGGGCGCTTCTGTCCCCGCAGACCATGACATGCCCCTGCCGGATGCAGGTGACGGCGAACCTCATGCAGGAGATGGCGAAGCAGCTGCTGTTTTTCAATACGAAGATCCGGATTCTTGCGCAGAAGCGGCTCCGGGACCGGCTCAAGATCTATCTGCAGACGCTGCCGATGGATGAGAAGGGAAATGTCAGTCTCCCATACAGCCGGACCGAGCTCGCGGAATTTCTCTGCGTGGACAGAAGTGCACTCTCGCGGGAGCTTTGCCGGATGCGGGATGAGGGGATTCTGGAGTTCTCGGGGGCAAAGCTTCGGATTCTGGAGCCGGACTTTCTGAAGGGATAATGTAGCACACTGCATATATGTAAGCGCTTTCATTTTTCGGCATTCTGTGCTAAACTTCTATAAAACATTGTTGTGTCGGCACAGTCAGAGGCCGACAGAAAAGGAGGAGTTGATATGGCAGATATGGCGAAGGAACATCCGGATTGTGCGTACTGCGCAAAGGGAGAGCTGGTGGCGAAGTTCGGATATGAGATCTGTACGCTTCCGGCATCCACGGTATATCTTTTTAAGGAGCAGAGTCATCCGGGAAGATGCATCGTTGCATCTAAGCATCACGTATCTGAGATGCTTGCATTGAGTGAAGCGGATCGGGCAGCCTTCATTGCCGATGTGGTGACGGTTGCCAATGCGATTCATGCGGTGCATCATCCGGACAAGCTGAACTACGGCATGTATGGTGACACGGGCTGCCACCTGCATATGCATCTGGTGCCGAAGTACAAGGATGGATTCGAGTGGGGCGGAACCTTTGCCATGGATCCGAACCAAAATAAAGTTACCGATGAGGCAGAGCTGGAGAAAATTGCGGCACCTCTTCGGGAGGCGATCTTAAAAATGCAGTAACTGTTTAGCGGTATATACAAAAGGAAGCACCTGTCAGACGGCAGGTGCTTCCTTTTGTCTTCGTCAACTGCAGCGGCAATCAACCATTCTGTAGTGAGATCCCGGCATACAGCTTTTTGCGGCAGATAAAATAGTAGCTGTATTCGAAAAGAATCATGCAGGTCCAGCCGATGGCGCAGGCGTAGGCCTCACCGGTAATGCCGATCCGGGGCACAAGGATATATACAAAAACGGTGCGCACGGCAATCTGCAGGACGGTAGAAATCAGCGTTATCGTCATGTTTCCCATACCGCGCATGAAGCCCTGCATGGCGTTGGTGAGACAGGGAAAGACAATGGTGAAGGCCTTCACGGACAGGTAGCTGACGCCGAGGCGGATCATTTCCTCACCGTTGGTGCTGGGCGCAAAAAGCCGGATCAGCGGACGGCGGAAAAGCAGAATCAGAATGCAGATGATGGGATAGTAAATAAGGCCGATGAGAATGCCCTTCCATAGGGTTTCCCGGACACGGCGGCGATCCCCGGCACCCCGGTTCTGCGCAGCACAGGTCATCATGCCATGGCTGATGGTCTGCGCCGGAATCCGGCCGTAATCTTCGATTTTACAGCCCGCATTGAAGGCGGCAATGACGTCGATGCCTTGGACATTGATGACGCTCTGCACCAGGAGCTTTCCGATGGGCTGACAGGATTGCTGCAGCGCTGTGATGAGGCCGCTGGACAGAATTTTTTTCAGAAGTCCCTGATCCAGAACCAGATCATTCCGGCGAAGCTGAAGTGCCGGGATATGTCGGTAAACATAGATGAAGCAGAGAATGGCCGACAGTGCTTCGGAAATGATGGTGGCCAATGCTGCGCCGAACACGCCCCAGTGAAAGAGGAAGATGAAAATGCAGTCCAGTGCGGCATTCAGCACGGAGGAGATGCCTACGAAGGTAACCGGTGTTTTGGAATCTCCGACAGCGCGGAGGGCACTGGACATGATGTTGTATTGGAAGGTAAAAAAGTTGCCGATGAAGAGCAGCCGCAGATAAACGAGAGAATCCGTCATGATGGCGGCCGGCGTATTCATCAGCCCCAGAATGGGATGAGACAGCATTATCCCGAGAAGCATGACCAGGAAGCCGACAACAGTGCCGAAGATTAATGTAGTGGAAAGCGAACGCTTCAGCTTCTCCGTATCGCCGGCTCCGTAGAATCTGCTCATGTAAACAGAGGCACCGATGCCGAGGCCGGAAACGCTCTGAATCAGCAGCACGGAAACCGGATTGGATACGGAAACGGCGCTCAGGGCCGCTACGCCGGCGCCCTTGCTGACCACGATGGAGTCGACGGCATTGTAGGTCAGCTGCAGAAAGTTGCCGAAAATCAGCGGAACGGCATAGGCCAGTAGGTGGCGGTAAATATTGCCGCATGTCATATTTCTCATAAAACTATTTCTTTAAACACCGCAGAGTCATATTTGCTGATATGGAGGATGCTGAATTATCGCTGTACCCGGCCGGTGCCGTCGCTGTTCATCAGGCTCAGAACCTCGGCCTCGGAAATGAAGTTCAGATCGCCGGGGATGGTATGCTTGATGGCAGCTGCCGCAAGACCGAATTCCAGTGATTTTTCCGGGCCGAAGCCGGAAAGGATGCCGTGGAGACAGCCGGCCGCAAAGGCGTCGCCGCCGCCGACACGATCCACGATGTGGAGATCATAGCTGCGGCCCTGGTAGAGACCTGCTTCGGTGCAGACGGCACCGGACCAGCCGTTGTCGGAGGCGCTGATGCTGCGGCGCAGGGTAGTGATGAGATGGGTGAAGCCATAGTGCTGCAGCACCTCATGCATATGCTTTTCGTCCACACAGTCCGTGTAGTCACCGTTCAGGAAGTCGGTTTTGCCGTCGGAATAGCCGAGGCACTTCGCAGCGTCCCGCGCATTGCCGAAGCAGATGTCCACGTAGGGCATCATGTCGCTGAGCATTTTCTGCTTTTCCTCTACACCGGAGGTCCAGAGCTTTGCGCGGTAGTTCAGGTCGAAGGAGATGGTGACGCCGTGCTCCTTGGCTTTTTTCAGAGCTGCCAGGGTGAGCTTTGCCGCTTTTTCGCTGAGCACCGGTGTGATGCCGGAAACGTGGAAGAGGTCCGCATCCCGGAAGATGGCATCGAAGTCGAATTCTTCCGGCTCGGCCTCTGTGATGGCGGAATCGGAGCGGTCGTAGACCACGCTCGAGGCCCGGACAGAGGCGCCGTTCTCCAGATAGTAGAGTCCCAGACGATTGCCGCCGCGGACGATGTGACGGCAGTCGATGCCGAAGCGGCGCAGGGTGGAAACCGCGGCATCGCCGATGGCATTGGCCGGGATCTTGGAGAGGAAGATGGTGTCGTTTCCGAATTCAGCCAGGGAGGCGGCAACATTTGCCTCTGCCCCGCCGTAGTTCACCTCAAAGGTGGCGGCCTGGGTCAGCCGCTGATAGCCGGGGGGCGTAAGACGAAGCATCAGCTCTCCCAAAGTGACAACCTTAGCCATGCTCAGCCCTCCCTGGCGGCGCGTACCAGAGAAACGGCTTCCTTGGTCAGCTCCGTGATCTTTTCAAAATTTCCTTCGGCAACGAGAGAGCCCTTTACCATCCAGCTGCCGCCGCAAGCAAGGATGCGGTTATACTGCAGATAGGGTGTGACGTTCTGCGGATTGATGCCGCCGGTGGGCATGAACTGCAGCGTGGTATAGGGAGCAGCCACGGCCTTGATCATGCTGAGACCGCCTGAGGGCTCTGCCGGGAAGAACTTCACCACATCGAGTCCCAGCTCCAGCGCCTGCTCGATCTCAGAGGGTGTGCAGACACCGGGCGCCATGGGGATGCCCTTCTCCAGACAGTGGGAAACCACCTTCGGATTGAGACCCGGGCTTACAATGAATTTGGCACCGGCTTCGATGGCGCGGTCAGCCTGCTCCGTGGTGAGGACTGTGCCGGCACCCACCAGCATATCCGGGAACTGCTCTGTCATGATGCGGATGGATTCTGCGGCAGCAGCGGTACGGAAGGTCACCTCTGCACAGGCCAGACCGCCGTCACAGAGCGCCTGCGCCAGCTTTGCGGCGTCTTTAGCGTCTTCCAGAACCACTACCGGAACGATACCGAATTCTCCGAGCTTCTTTAATACATCATTCATTTTGATTTCCTCCTTATTCTGCCAGAAGAGACTTCATAACGGCATAGCTGCCTTCTGCGCGGATGGCTGTGAGATACTTGCAAACAGCGGCCTCGAAGCCCTCCAGTGCGGTGAGATCCTCGCCCCAGAATGCGGTATTTGTGCAGACACTGTGTACAAGCTCGGCTGCAGAATCGTCTTTGTGCGCATAATAGAATGCGAGAACGTCCTTGTCATCCTTTACAGTATAATCGTTGCCTTCGCGGCTGGCAACAAGACCGTCCTCCGTCAGGGTATGTCCGTTGTAGAAGGCAATGTAGAAGGCGAAGGAGGCAGTGATGCAGGCCGGGAGGCTGCCTTTCCGCTTGATGTACTCCTTGAGAGACGGCATGACACGGGCCTTCCACTTGGAAGTGGAATTCAGGGAAATGGCCATGAGCGCATGATCAATGAATGGATTCTGGAAACGCTCCTTCACAGCGGCAGCGAAGTCCAGCAGCTCCTCCTTCGGAAGGTCCAGAGTGGGGATGATCTCGTCGTAGATGGTCTTGTTCATGAAGCCGCTGATGACTTCGTCATGCATACAGTCGCGCACGATATCCTGACCGGCCAGGTAAGCGCCCAGCACGAAGGAGGTATGGGCACCGTTCAGGATGCGTACCTTCCGCTGCTTGTAGGGCTTATGGTTGTCGGTCACAAGAATGGGAAGACCTGCCTTCTCGAAGGGGAACTCATCCTTAATAGACTGGGGACCCTCAATTACCCAGAATCCGAAGATTTCACCGGTGTCGATGATGTTGTCCTGATAGCCCAGCTTCTCGCAGATGGCAGCAGCTTCGTTTCTCGGATAGCCTGTTACGATGCGGTCCACGAGGGTGGAGCAGAAGACATTTTCCTCCTTCACCCAGGCGATGAAGTCGTCACCCAGCTGCCACTGCTCGGCGTACTGCAGAACACACTTCTCCAGCTCTTTTCCATTGTTGTCGATGAGCTCGCAGGAGAGGATAATGAAGCCCTTGCCCTTCTCGCTGCCGAAGTGCTGGAAGCGGCGATAGAGGAACTGTGTCAGCTTGCCGGGATAGGAGTTTGCCGGAACATCCGTGAACTGACAGGCGGGATCGTAGACAATGCCGGCCTCGGTGGTGTTGCAGGCGATGAAGCGGAGATCCGGATTGGCAGCACAGGCCAGTACAGCCTCATAGTCCTGATAAGGATTCAGGCAGCGGCTGACGCAGGAGATGACACGCTTCTGGTTGACCTCCTGACCGTCCTGAAAGCCCCGGAGGAAGAGGGTATAGAGACCTTCCTGCTGATTGATCATGTCGGCAAGACCCGGTGCGATGGGCTGACAGAGCACCACCTTGGAATTGAAGCCTGCCTTTTCATTCATCATGTCGATAAAGTAGTCCACAAAGGCCCGGAGGAAATTTCCTTCGCCGAACTGGAGAACGCGCTCCGGTGCAGATTCCAGGAGATAGCCGTCATAGTTCTGCTCCTTCAGGGTTGCATAAGAAAGCTGTTTCATAGATTTGAGTTCCTTTCGATGTTTTTTGGGATAATGTCTTCGGCCCGAAAGCCGGATCGTGCATATTTACAGTGTAACGCCCTGCTTGAAGATGGCCATGTCATGGAAGCCGGCCTCCTCCGAACGGGATTTTTTGCCGGAAGCGATGTCAATGACAAAGTCCAGCAGCTGATCGGACAGTGCTGCGAGATCGGTATCCTCTACCAGAACACCGCAGTTGAAGTCAATCCAGTTTTTCTTCTTTCCGGCCAGCAGGTTATTGGAGGCAATCTTCACGGTAGGTACCGGGCAGGCAAAGGGGGTTCCGCGTCCTGTGGTGAAGAGGACGATGTGGGCGCCTGAGGCTGCCAGTGCGGTAGCCGCCACCAGATCGTTGCCCGGGGCGCTGAGAAGGTTGAGTCCCTTATGGGATACGGTTTCTCCGTAGGCCAGGACGCCCTCTACCGGCGCAGTGCCGGACTTCTGTGTACAGCCCAGAGACTTGTCCTCCAGTGAGGAAATGCCGCCCTTTTTGTTTCCCGGGGAGGGATTTTCATAAATGGTCTGGCCGTGGCGCTGGAAGTATTCCTTGAAATCGTTGATGAGGGTTACCGTCTTGTCAAAGAGTGCTTCGTTTTCACAGCGGTTCATCAGCAGCGTTTCCGCACCGAACATTTCCGGCACCTCTGTGAGAATTGTGGAGCCGCCCATGGCGATCAGCCGGTCGGAGAAGCCGCCCACGGTGGGGTTTGCGGTGATGCCGGAGAGACCGTCGGAGCCGCCGCACTTCATGCCGATGACCAGCTCACTGCAGCTGATGGACTCGCGTTCTGCCTTTCCGACATTTTCTGCCAGCTCCCGAACGATCTCGATGCCGTCGGCGATTTCATCGTCGGACTCTTGGGAAACCAGGAAGCGTACCCGCTCGGGATCGTATTCTCCGATATAGTTCTTTAATACATCGATGTTGCTGTTTTCACAGCCGAGACCCAGTACCAGCACGCCGCCGGCATTGGGATGATTGATGAGATCCGCCAGAATCTGGCGTGTGTGCTCCTGATCGTCGCCCATCTGGGAGCAGCCGTAGGGATGGGTAAAGGCAATGACACCCTCTACGCTGCCGGAAACGAGAGACTGGCTTCCTTTTTCAATGGCCTGTGCCACATTGTTGACGCAGCCGACTGTGGGAATGATCCAGATTTCGTTTCGTACGCCGACCTTGCCGTTTTTCCGGCGGTAGCCCTGAAAGAAGCGTTCTTCCCGGGAAGGGAGCGGTGTGATGTTCCGGTCATAAGTATAGGTAAGAAGTTCGCCGAGGCCGGTTTTCATATTGTGAGTATGGATCCAGGCTCCGGTTCGGATATCGGCGGAGGCAATGCCGATGGAATTGCCGTACTTTATAATAGAAGTGCCTGAGGGGATGTCCTTCAGCGCAAATTTGTGTCCCTGAGGAATGTCCTCAATGAGGGTGACCTCGGTTCCGTCCTCCAGCCGGATCAGTGTGCCTTCCTTTAAAGGAGACAACGCAACGGCAACGGAATCCTGAGGATGAATGCGGATGAAGCTTTTCACTGGAATGCTTCTCCTCCTTTCATAAACAGAGTGTAACCTTCGTGTGAACGATATGTGGATGTGAGTGCTTACAACAAATAATGTAAGAGCTTACACAAAACTTACTCTAAAAGGAAACAAAGGTCAACGCAAAAAAAG
>CAZJQX010000051.1:4556-15909 GCA_964548305.1 uncultured Lachnospiraceae bacterium | reverse complement strand
ATCGCGGCCCAGGCAGATCCCGGCCGCGATTTTGTCGCATTAAATTCTAATAATCAATTTTCACAGCAAAGAAAAAAGGAACCCACCTGCATGGGTTCCTTTTTCTTCATTAATATTAGGCTTCCTCTAATTCCACCTCGTCCGCCAGGAACTTCTCCAACACCAGCGTCTGGATTGCCTCCCGGGTACTCGACTTGATGGGATGTGCTATGTCTCTGTATTCTCCGTCCGTGGTTCTTCGGGAGGGCATTGCAATGAACAGTCCCTTTTCGCCTTCGATGATCTTGATGTCATGGACAACAAACTCATTGTCCAGCGTGATGGAAACAACGGCCTTCATCTTGCCTTCCTTCTCCATCCTTCGGATACGGACATCCGTAATCTGCATATGTCTCCTTTCCGCGCTTACATCACATATCTCTCGTTCTTCTCGTTGACAATCTTGATATTGTCAGGGCTTCCGATGTATGTGGCATTGGCACGGATGGTATCACGGCTCTCTACGACACAGTTTTCAATGACGGTATTGTCACCGATATAAACATCATTCAGGATGATGGAATTCTTGATGACACAGTTGTTGCCGACATAAACCTTCCGGAACAGAACGGAATTCTCTACCGTACCGTTGACGATACAGCCGCTCGCCAGGATGGAATTCCGCACATTACAGTCCGGATTGTACTTTGCCGGCGGGTTATCTGCCAGCTTCGTGTAGATGCCGGGTGCATCCTTGAAGAAGTAATCGCGAACCTCTCTCTTCAGGAAATCCATATTGGTCTTGTAGTAGGACTCCACAGAAGCGATGTTGCTCCAGTATTCATTCATCTTGTAGCCGTAGATCCGCTTGATGTTCTTGTAGCGAACCAGGATGTCCTTGACGAAATCGTAGCGATCCTCGTCATTGGCCTTCTCAAGAAGCTCGATCAGCAGTCTTCGACGGATAATGTAGATACCGCAGGAAATGGTGGTTGCGTCCGTTGCCACCGGCTTCTCCTCAAACTCGACGATTCTGCCGTCCTCGTTCTGCTTCACGCAGCCGAAACGGGAAACGTCATCCTCTGCGTCCATGTCCTTGCAGACAACGGTGACATCGGCTTTCTTCTCAATGTGGTACTCCAGCACCTTGCTGTAATCCATCTTGTAAACGCCGTCGCCGGCTGCGATGATGACATAGGGCTCATGAGAAGACTTCAGGAACACCAGGTTCTGGTAAAGTGCATCTGCGGTGCCGCGGAACCAGTCGCTGTGGTCTGCGGTGATGGTCGGTGTGTATACATACAGACCGCCCTGCTTACGGCCGAAATCCCACCACTTGGAGGAATTCAGGTGCTGGTTCAGGGAGCGGGAATTGTACTGGGTCAGCACTGCCACCTTCTGCACCTTGGAATTCGACATATTGGAAAGTGCGAAATCGATCGCACGGAAGCTGCCGCCTACGGGCATGGCGGAGATGGCTCTCTTGTTGCTGAGCTCCCGCATACGCTTGTTGTTGCCGCCTGCTAAAATGATACCGATTGCTCTCATATTCTGTCACCCTCCTTGATGATTGCTCCGCCGCTGGGAAGTAATCCTTCAGGATAATCCTCTGCTGTCGTTGCTCCGGAAATCGCTGTGTTTCTGCCGATCTTCACATTATCAGGAATTACGGAATACTCGCCGATTACGGCCAGATCCGCATTGTATACACGCTGGTCATATACAGAGGGTGCAAACTCACCGCATCCGACGGTACAGTTCTTTCCTACCTTTACATGCTCCGCAATCACCGCATTGTTCACATGGGTGCCCGCTTCAATTACCGTATCCGCCATGATGATGGAATTCTCCACCACCGCGCCTTCCTCAATGACGACATCCACACCGATCACGGAATTGTGCACATCTCCATGGATCTCGCAGCCCTCGGAAATGAGAGAGCGCTCTACCGTGGAGCCTGCTGAGATATACTGCGGTGCAGCGGAATCGGTCTTGGTGTAGATCTTCCAGTACTCCTCATAGAGGTTGAACTCCGGAATGATGGCCACCAGCTCCATATTCGCCTGCCAGTAGGACTGCAGTGTTCCTACGTCCTTCCAGTAGCCGTTGAACTCATAGGCATAAATCGGAGCCTTGTTCTCGAAGAGGTACGGGATGATATGCTTTCCGAAATCGCACTCCGGTACGTCCTTGTTCTTGATCAGGGCATCTCTCAGCACCTTCCAGGTGAAAATGTAGATACCCATGGAAGCCAGGTTGCTCTTCGGCTCCTTCGGCTTCTCCTGGAAATCGATGATGCGGTTCTTCTCATCGGTTACGGTAATGCCGAAACGGCTTGCCTCCTCCCAAGGAACCGGCATGGATGCGATGGTGAGGTCCGCATTCATAGCCTTGTGGTACTCCAGCATTACCTCGTAATCCATCTTATAAATATGGTCGCCGGACAGAATCAGCACATAATCCGGATCATAGGAGTCAATGTACTCGATATTCTGATAGATCGCATTCGCTGTTCCGGAGTACCAGTCAGAGCCGGTCTGAGACTCATACGGCTGCAGAACTGTCACACCGCCTCTGTTGCGGTCCAGATCCCAGGGAATTCCGATTCCGATGTGTGCATTCAGTCGGAGCGGCTGATACTGGGTCAGTACACCTACTGTATCAATACCGGAATTGATGCAGTTTGACAGCGGGAAGTCGATAATGGAATACTTTCCGCCGAAGGAGACTGCCGGCTTTGCAACATTTTTTGTGAGAACACCAAGGCGTGAGCCCTGGCCGCCTGCCAACAGCATGGCGATCATTTCTTTCTTAATCACGTCGTCACCTCTCTAGTCTTTCGGTAAAGTTTTCTAGCTGATTAGGATTATAGCACTTTGTGAATGAATTGTGAACAAAAAGTATGTAAAAACTCGATATTTTTCACCACGAAAACAAGAAATTCGCACAGGCTTTTGTTCAATTTTTACAAAGGCGTTTTCATTGAAAAGAACCCCTTTTTCAAGTATAATACATTTGTTTTTTACCTATATTAATATCGGGGGTTAAAATATGCAGGTTACAACCTTAAGAGAAATTTTCAAAAACCAGGAGTCCTATTATGGAAAGGAAGTCACCGTCGGCGGCTGGGTCCGCAGCAACCGTGACTCCAAGTCCTTCGGCTTCCTCGTGATTTCCGACGGCACCTTCTTCACACCGCTGCAGGTGGTTTATCATGACACCATGGCAAACTTTCAGCAGGCCGCAAAGCTCGGTGTCGGCGCCGCTGTCATTGTAAAGGGTCAGATCGTGGCCACACCGGAGGCTAAGCAGCCCTTCGAGCTGCAGGCCACGGAGCTCTGTCTCGAGGGAGACACCACACCGGATTATCCGCTGCAGAAGAAGCGGCATACGCTGGAGTACCTTCGGACCATGACGCACCTTCGCCCCCGCACCAATACCTTCCAGGCTGTGTTCCGGGTACGTTCCCTCATCGCCTATGCCATCCATGTATTCTTCCAGGAGCGCGGCTTCGTTTATGCCCATACACCCCTGATCACCGCTTCTGATGCCGAAGGCGCCGGCGAGATGTTCCAGGTGAGCACACTGGATCCCAACAACATTCCGAAGAACGAGGACGGCAGCGTAGACTACAGCCAGGACTTCTTCGGTAAGAAGACCTCCCTGACCGTTTCCGGCCAGCTGAACGGCGAGACATTTGCCCAGGCCTTCCGGAACATCTACACCTTCGGCCCCACCTTCCGTGCCGAGAACTCCAACACCCAGCGTCATGCCGCCGAGTTCTGGATGATCGAGCCGGAGATTGCCTTTGCCGATCTTGAGGACGTGATGCAGCTCGCTGAGGACATGCTGAAGTTCGTGATTCAGTACGTGCTCGACAACGCACCGGAGGAGATGGCATTTTTCAACCAGTTCGTGGACAAGGGACTGCTTGAACGTCTGCAGCACATCGTGAATTCCGACTTCGGCCGCGTAACCTACACCGATGCGGTGGAAATGCTGGCGAAGCACAACGATGAATTCGACTACAAGGTTTCCTGGGGCGTGGATCTGCAGACCGAGCATGAGCGTTATCTCACCGAGCAGATCTTCAAGAAGCCGGTATTCGTCACCAACTACCCGAAGGAGATCAAGGCCTTCTATATGAAGCAGAATCCGGACGGCAAGACCGTGGCAGCTGTGGACTGTCTGGTACCGGGCATCGGCGAGATCATCGGCGGCTCCCAGCGTGAGGAGGACTACGACAAGCTTGTGGCCCGCATGCAGGAGCTGGGCATGGATCTCGAGGACTACAAGTTCTATCTCGACCTCCGGAAGTACGGCACCACCCGTCACGGCGGCTTCGGTCTCGGCTTCGAGAGAGCCGTGATGTACATCACCGGCATGCAGAACATCCGTGATGTCCTGCCCTTCCCGAGAACCGTCGGAAACTGCGACATCTAAGGCCGCCGCGGCAGCCACAACGAGACCATGCCCCGGCGGCATGGTCTTTTGTCATCCAAAGCCTTCATTGTAAAGGAGCAGCATGAAATTCATTCATACAGCCGATATCCATTGGGGCATGATCCCCGAATCCGACTGTGCCTTCGGCAAGCAGCGTGCACAGGACATCCGCGATTCCTTCCGGCGAATCATTGAGAAGGCCCGGGAAATCAGTGCCGACTGCCTCTTCATTTCCGGCGACCTCTTCCACCGGCAGCCCCTGACCAGGGATCTCACCGAGCTGAATTACCTCTTCAGCTCCATTCCCTCCACCCATGTGGTGATCATCGCGGGCGACAATGATTATATTGAGAAGAGCTCTGTGCTCCTCAGCTTCCGCTGGGCCGACAACGTGCACTGGCTCCTCTCGGGAGAGCCCGAAAGCATTTACTTCGATGACATCAACACGGAGGTTTACGGTCTTTCCTACCGGAGCCGGGAGCAGCGGGAGCCGAAGCTTGAAAGCCTGAAGCCGGAGGACAACGACCACATCCATATCCTGCTCTGGCACGGCGGCGATGCGAACCATCTTCCCTACGACCGTGAGAAGCTTCGGAACCTTCCCTTTGATTATGCGGCGCTCGGACATCTGCATCAGCCGGAGGAGCTGGTGGAGGGCCGCGTGGTAAATGCGGGCTCCCCGGAGCCCCTGACGGTGCTCGACACCGGCGCCCACGGCATTTTCATAGGAGACATCAGCCCGCTGACCCATCGGGTGCAGAAGCTCAGCTTCGAGGAAATCTCGGAAATCCGCTGTCTCCCGCTCTGCTTCGAGGTCAGCGAGAAAACGAAAAACGAGACGCTGCTGAAGGGTATCCGCCGGGAGCTGGAGCGCCAGGGGAAGAAAAACATTTACCAGATCCGCATCGAGGGAAAGCGCAACGCGGACCTGGAATTCAATCTGGACAGTCTCAAGGAGGAATTCCGCATCACGGACATTCTGGACGAGTCCGAGCCGGTTTATGACTTCTCCGCCCTCTACCGCGAGCACCCCACGGATATGATCGGCTACTACATCCGCACGCTCTATCGGGAGGATGAGTCGGAAATGAGCGAGGTGGAGAAGCAGGCCCTCTATTACGGCATTCATGCTCTGCTGAAGACAGCACGGGAGGAACACTGATGGAATTTATCTCACTGAAAATCGACGGCTTCGGCAAATTTCAGAATCTCAGCATGGACTTTTCCCAGGGACTCAACGTGATCTACGGCCACAATGAGGCCGGCAAGAGTACTCTCCACAGCTTTCTCCGCAGCATGCTCTTCGGCATCGACCGGAAGCCCGGCATCGCGGCCCGGAATGACCTGCGGGAGCGCTATACACCGTGGGAAGCTTCGGCCTTCGGGGGCGAGCTTCGTTTTTCTTTCCGTGGAAAACGGTACATTTTGCGGCGGGATTTCAGGGAAATGCCGGCGAATCCCACGATTCTGGAGGAGGAAACCGAAAAGGCTGTTCCGAATCCCGAGAAATTCCTGCAGGAGGCGCTGAACGGCATCACCGAAACCGCCTACATTAACACGGTATCCATCGGTCAGCTGAAATGTGCTACGGGCCGGGAAATGGTGCGGGAGCTGCGCGGCTATCTCGAGAGCATCCAGACCACGGGCGACGCCAGTCTGAATGCAGTGGATGCGCTGCGCTATCTGGACGCCCAGAAGGCGAAGCTCAATGCGAAGCGAATGCCGGACGCCGCCAAAAGCTATGCGGCACTGACGGGAGAGATCAAGAATCTGGAGCGGGAAATCGCGGCACCGGAATACGAAAATCAGCTGAATCACTTTGCCGCGCTGAAGAACAGCGCCCAGGGCGAGCTGAAGGACCGGCAGACCCGGAAGGAGGAGCTGCTGCAGAAGACTGCCCAGCAGGAAACGGTACTGCGGCAGGCGGGCTTTGCGGAGAGTGCAGCGCTTTCGGCAGAGAAGGAAAATGCAGAGCGACTGTATACAGAGGTGCTGGACGCGGAGAAGGGCAGCAAAACGGCCCGGCAGTACCTGCCCTTTGCGGCCTTTGCCGGCGGCGTGCTTTTCCTGATTCTCATGGTTCTTGCGGCCGTTTCCGGCTCCCGGAACTTCGCGGCCATGCTGGGCCTCGAAAGCTTTTATCAGAACAGCGGACTCGCGGCAGGGCTTCGGGCCTTTCCGCTGCCGGCCTCACTGCTCGTGCTTCTGGGATTGGTGCTTTCTGTCCTTCTCTTTATTGAAGGCGGCATACTGCTGTCCCACAGCCGCACAGAGGCGGCAGAAAAGCAGAAGAAGCGGGAGGCGCTGATGCAGATCCTGCGGAAGCAGCTGGCCAGCGACAGCATCACAGAGGAGGCCATGACCGCTCTCCGGGCACGCTTTGCAGAGCTTGAGAACATCGGCCGGGAGCTTGCGGAAAATCAGAAGACACTGGCTGCCCTCTGTGATGAGCTGAACTCCCTCACAGAGGAGGAGAAGCGCTGTGACGAGGCCCTGCAGGAGCAACAGAGTCGCCAGCGGGATCTGGAGGAGAAGCTGCAGCATCTCTCCAACATCAAGAACCGGGCAGAACAGCTGAAGCGGGCCCTTCGGGAAAATGACCGGATTTCGGAAAAACTGGATGCCCTGGAGCTGGCAGAGGAAACCCTGAATGAGCTTTCCCGGGAAATCCGCCTGAGCTTTGGCCACTACCTTAACGAGGAAGCCGCCGGGCTCATCAGCATCATCACCAACGGGGCCTACGACTCGATCTGGATCGACAACGACCTGAATGTGTCCCTCAACCTGAAGGACCAGCTGGTGCCCATCGACCAGGTTTCCAGCGGCACCATGGACCAGATCTATCTGGCACTCCGACTCTCTGCCGCCCGGCTCCTGCAGTCGGACAAGGAAGAAAAGCTTCCCCTGGTGCTGGATGACAGCTTCGTGATGTACGATGAGGACCGGCTTCGGGCCGCCCTCCGCTTCATCGAGGCTCAGTATCCCGGTCAGGTACTGCTCTTCACCTGTCACCGGCGTGAGGAAACGCTTCTGGAGGCGGACAAGATTCCCTTCCGGAGGGTAGAGTTGGAATAAAAGGGATTTTTTCACATTCAAAAGCATAAGTCAGGGAATATATGTTATACTGATGTAAGTTTTGCCCAATTGGGTGAATTTATGTCAAAATAAGATAAAGGGAATCTAACAGAGTATGCGAAGGGATGACGCACGCCGCCGGACCGGAAGATCCGGCAGCCGAAACGGACGTACCGACAACAGAATAGAGAAAAATCGGTCGGCCGGGCGCAGATCCTCCGCAGGCGGACAGCGAAGAAGCAGCGGCGACAATGGCCGCAGCAGTGGAAGGAGCGACAGAAATCAGTCCACCGGCCGCTCCGGCAGCAATCGCTCATCCGCCTCGAAAAAAAGCACTCAGCGGCAGAGCAGCAGACCTCAACGCAGCAGCGAATCGCAGCGCTACAGCAGGCAGCAGCGAGGCAGCGGATCACAACGAAGCGGCAGGTCGCAGCGTAACGGCAGACGCCGCTACACGGAGGAGGAGCTCCGCTATCTTCGCCGCCGAAAGCAGGCACTTCGGAAGAAGCGCCGGCGGGAGCTTCGGCAGCGGCGCATGGTCGCACTGTTAATACTGGCATTCTTCTGCTACCTCATCTTCCGACTGGTGAGCGGCACGCTGAACTTCATTGAAAACAGCCGGGCGACCCAGCGGGGCGAGGTTGAAACCGTACAGGAAACCAGCGGACTGGATGTGGCAGCGGCTGCCGAAGCCGGCGAAAGTGTTCTGGAAAGCCAGCCCGCTGCAGAAACAGAAATTTCAGATCCCACCCATGTACTTTCCAACGGCCGGTATCTGGATCTCACCAAGCCCATGGTGGCTCTGACCTTCGATGACGGTCCCAAGTCCGATGTGGGCAATGCCCTGATGGATGCACTGGAGGCCGTGGACGGCCGCGGTACCTTCTTTGTGGTAGGTGAACGTCTGGAGGAGCACAAGGAAGAGCTGCAGCGCATGGTGAACGACGGCCATGAAATCGGCAACCACTCCTGGGATCATGACCTGTCTCTCACCAGCAAGGGTGTGGACTACATTAGCTCCGAATTCTCCAAGACGGACGAAAAGCTGAAGGAGCTGGTGGGCATTGAAACCACTTTGGTACGTCTCCCCGGCGGCAAGATCACCGATGACGTGAAAACAGCGGTCACCAAGCCCATGATCTACTGGTCACTGGATACCGAGGACTGGAAGTCCAGAAATGCGCAGTCCGTAGAGTCCATGGTGGATGGACATGTTTCGGACGGCGACATTGTCCTGATGCACGAGCTCTACACCTCTACAAAAGACGCCTGCCTGGAAATCATCCCCCGCCTTCATGAAGAGGGCTTCCAGCTGGTAACCGTTTCCGAGCTGATCCAGTTCCGAAATGCGCAGGTGTCGGGCGGCAACGGTGTGCAGTACCAGAGCTTCCCGCCCACGGAAACCACCGCCGCTGAGACAGAAGCAGAAACTGAAACGACTGCAGAAGCCGATACAGCGTCAGAAAGCACCGGAGAAAGTGCCGCCGCAGAAACGGCTTCCGCGGAATCCGCGACAGCCGGACAATAACATAAGCACATATCCGTACAGCACCGCATGCATACGCTGCGGTGCTTAGCATTTACATAGAGAGGAGAAGCCTATGAATATCGCAGAGATTCTGGAGCAGCTGAAAAAACTGGCAGAAGGAGACCCCGCCATTCGCCGTCAGTTCCTGGAAACAGAAAATTCTTCCACGCCCCTGGGAGACTTCTGTGCGCTCAGCACCAGTCTGGGCTATCCCCTCTATGAAATGGATATTCTCACCTACGGAGAGGAGATGTACGGCAACATGAAGCGCAGCACCAACGGCGGCGGCGAAAATTCTCCCAAGCTGGAGGGTCAGGATGATTTCTATGCCATGTTCCTGGCTGAACTCAGGGCTATACCGGAGGACAACGCATGAGACTGGACAAATTTCTCTCCGATATGGGTGTAGGCAGCCGCAGTGAGCTGAAGCGCAGCATCCGAAAGGGCCTTGTGCGCGTCAACGAACAGATTCAAAAGGATCCCGCAGCCGATGTGGATGCTTCGTCAGAAATTCTCTTTGACGGCGTACCCGTACATTATCAAAGCTTCGAATATTACATGATGAATAAGCCCGCCGGTGTGATCTCCGCCAGCGAGGACAAACGTCAGAAAACGGTGCTGGATCTCATGGACAGCCGAAAACGGAAGGATCTCTTCCCCGCCGGTCGCCTGGACCGGGACACAGAGGGGCTCCTGCTCATCACCAACGACGGGCATCTGGCCCACCGGCTTCTGTCCCCGAAGCATCATGTGGACAAATGCTATTTTGTTCGGGTTGCCGGCTCTCTCGGCGAGGAGGATGTGCAGCGCTTTGCCGATGGCATCCCCTATGACGAAACCCTGACGGCGCTCCCTGCGAAGCTCCGCATCCTGGAATGCGGAACAGATTTCTCCACAGCGGAAACCACCATTCAGGAAGGCAAGTTCCATCAGATCAAAAAAATGTTTGCAGCCCTCGGCAGCGGACGTGAGGTCGTGTATCTCAAGCGCCTCAGCATGGGACCACTGACCCTGGATCCTAATCTCGCCCCCGGCGAATACCGCGCCCTAACAGAAAAAGAGCTTGCTGCGCTGAAGTCCCTGTGACTTCGGCCGGCAAGCTCTCTTTGTAATTCTGAACCGCCACATCGCGCATCGCAAAGCGATGTGGCGATGTGGTTACCTTTTATTCATCCACGGATTTGTTTCTGATCCGAATCCCGTTCAGCTCAAGGTTATCCGACACCGGAATCAATATGTACTCCCGGCCGTCAATGATCCGAGTTTCCACAATCTCGCTGACCTCTGCCTTCACGCTGAGCCGCAGATTGTCCGACTTGATCACCAGATTCCGGGTATCGGCAACATTTTCCGCCGGAATCGGCGCATCGTCCTCTCCCACGGCCTCATCATAGACCTCCTCGAACTTCCGCATCTGGTCCTCCGAGGCGCCGCTGTCCTCCAGCAGAACCCGCATATCCCGTTTGGTGAGGCAAACTTCGGCTTCCGCGTCTTCACCCTGCTTCAGAAGCTGGTTCACGGAATCGGAAATGCTCTTCACCGCCTCGAAATCACAGTCCCTGCCCAGCGTCTCCTCAATGACGGAGCGGAAGACATTCTGCTGCTCCTTCTCCGCCCGGGGCAGCTCGACACCCAGCACCTCCGTCGCCAACTCCTCATGCCGCTCCACACCGTCTCTTGTGAAGTACAGAAGCTCATGAAGGTCCGTGTTCCGGTCATTGAAGGCCGGGAAAAGAAAAGCCGTATCCGGCTTCTGCACGCCCCAATCATCACTGCGGGACAGGAAGGTCCGCGCCGCCGCGTCATAGCAAAGCCCCTCCTTCAGAAGGGTCACGGGGCAGATGCTGCAGAGAATGAAGGAATAGACATAGTCCGAAGCATCGTCCAGCATGATGCCGTCCTTCGTCTTCGCCGGAATATCATAGACACCGTGCGACAGCAGAATCAGATATTTTCCCGGAAAGCTGTAGCTCGCAATCACCCGGTCAAAAAAGTCCTCCACCAGCGCATCATCCTTCAGGGCCGACTGCTGCAGCGCATAGAGCATCGCCTGATGTCCGCCGGGCTGCTCCTCCGCCAGCGGAAAACCGGCATTAAACAGGTTCCGGCCGAACCTTCCCGTCATCGACTTCTTGAAAAGCTCGCAGTACTTGGACATCTCCTCGTCCTGCAGCGCCAGAAAGGTGTCATGCAGCGTATTGATTTTTTCCTTGTTCTCGTCCACGTAGCAGCCCCGCATCCGATCGATGCGGCAGTCTGTCTTCCGGAAGCACTTCTTAATTTCCGTTACCGCCTTCTTATCCATGTTCCTCCTACTGTCTCCTATGC
>CAZJQX010000051.1:0-4456 GCA_964548305.1 uncultured Lachnospiraceae bacterium | reverse complement strand
GAATACTTCCCGTCCCGAAGCTCCGCCACCGCTGCACCGCAGTTGGGCAGCAATGCGCCATGCCAGAAGTCCTCATCCGGCAGCTCCTCGATCACATCCAGTATAGCCCGGATAATGCCGCCGTGGGCCGTCACCAGCACCCGCCCACAGCTTCCCTCCAGGGGCCGCAGAACGTCCAGAAAGGCCAAGGCGCGTGCCTTGACCTCCGCAATTGATTCCGCTCCCGCCACGGGCTCATAATGCCCCGGATCCCGGAAGAAGCGAAGGACTGCCGTCCTAATCGCTTCTGTTTCAGAGGAAGCCAAGTTGACGCTTCGCCCAGTGGATATGCCTTCTCCAACTCCAAAAGAAACCTCAATCAGCGTGGGTTCTTCAGTAATGGGGATTTCCCGGCTGCCGCGAATGATTTCCGCGGTTTTCCGGGCCCGCTGCAGCGGACTCGTGAAGATCCGATCAAAGCTTACATCCTGCAGCGCCCTCGCGGCCCTTCGCGCCTCCGCGAGTCCCGTATCATTCAGAGGGATATCCGTACGTCCCTGCAGACGCCGCTGACGGTTCCACTCCGTTTCTCCGTGCCGCACCAGAAAAATTTCCATAGCTTTACTCCGTTACACTCTTACGCTCTTATCCGGGAAACGGCGAGGCACCCGAATATCCGGAGCCCCGCCTCGTTCAATGCTTTATTCTACTACGCCGGACTCCACCACCATGGAATCCGGATTGGTGTCCTCACCGTAGACAGCCTTCAATGTCTCCTCGTAATCCTTGTGGAAGAACTGCTCCTCACCAAGTGTTGCGATCTCATCGTTCAGGAAATCCAGCAGCGTGCTGTTGCCCTTTGCGACAGCAGCAGCAATGGTGTCATACTGGCCCAGTGTCTCAATGCCAACCGTGAAGCCGGGATTTGCCTTCGCCCATGCAATTACCTCTGTGTTGTCGGTGGAGAAGGCATCTCCTCTGCCATCCAGAAGAGCATTGTAGGCATCAGCATATGCATCATACTTCTGCAGCTTGATGTTCGGATAATTCTCCTCAAAATAGGTCTCAGCTGTCGTTCCCTTGGCTACGATCAGTGTCTTGCCCTCAAGCTCATCCACAGAGCTGATCACAGCGCCGTCCGGGGAAACCACACCCAGTGCCACCTTCATGTAGGGAAGTGCGAAATCCACCTGCTCGGCTCTCTCCGGCGTCACAGTGAAGTTCGCCAGTACGATATCCACCTTGCCGGTAGCCACATACTCTACACGGGAAGCGGGATCGAGAGAGGTGAACTCAGCCTCTACACCCAGATCCTCGGCGATTCTCTTTGCATAGTAAACATCATAGCCCTGGTACTCACCCTGGTCATCCACATATCCGAAGGGTGCCTTATCTGAAAATACACCGATCTTTACGGTGCCGGATTCCTTGATCTCATCAAGGGTACGGAAGCTGCCGGCTGCGGCTGTCGTCTCCTCTGCAGCCTCTGATGCTGCATCTGTTGCTGCTTCTGTCTCACCGGCAGCGGCTGTTGTAGCAGTCGCCTCTGCGGCAGCCGTTGTGGCTGTGCTGCCGGATGATGATCCGCAAGCTGTCAGAGCGGCTGCTGCTGCAAATACAGTGAATGCTGTGAAAATGCTCTTTTTCATAATCTTTCTCCTCTTTTAACCCTAGTATCATGTATTTGATCCACAACTGCTTTCCGGACAGCAGCCGCAGGATCAGACCTCTTTACCGCTGCCCTTCCGTTTGCGGGCAACGAATTCGAAGTTCTCCAGGAACTCCTTCGCCCGGTCGCTCTTCGGATGCTCGAAAAAGTCCTCGGGAGCAGCCTCCTCTACGATATGACCCTCATCCAGAAAAATGATGCGGTCGGCAATGGCTCTGGCAAAAGCCATTTCATGGGTAACAATCAGCATCGTCAGGCCCTGCTCCGCCAGCTCCAGCATGACGTCCAACACCTCCCGGACCATTTCCGGGTCCAGTGCGGCAGTGACCTCATCGAAGAGCATCATCTCGGGGTGCATTTCCAGGGCCCGAACAATGGCCACTCTCTGCTTCTGTCCGCCGGACAGCATCCGGGGGAAGGCCTTCTCCTTGTCCAGAAGTCCCACACGGGCCAGAAGATCCCGGGCCTCTCTTTCTGCATCAGCCTTGGGCCGCTTCTGCACCTTCTGGGGCGCCATGGTAATGTTGTCGATGATATTTTTATGCGGAAACAGGTCATAGCTTTGAAAAACCATGCCGATTTTCTGCCGATACTGCGACATTTCCCCGCTGCGCTTCCCGGAGATCACCTCTCCGTCCAGGGAAATGCTGCCGCTGTTGATGGCCTCCAGTCCGTTGATGCAGCGAAGCAGTGTGGACTTGCCGCAGCCGGAAGGTCCCAGCAGCACCACGACCTCGCCCTTCTTCACATCCAGACTGATGCCCTTCAGGATATCCAGGTCGCCGTAGGATTTATGTAAATCTTTGATTGAAAGCTGTACCTCAGCCATAATGCCTCCCAAACTCAGTAAGTGTTTTTATTGCGCTGCATCCTCAGTTTTTCCAGCGCTTCTCCAGGTATTTTGCCAGCAGTGAAATGGGCCAGCAGGAGAAGAAATAGAGGAAAAATACCACACCATAGATCGGCAGTGCCGCCGTCGGATACTCGAAGCGGTTGGCGTCTATGATCTGCTGTCCGGTTTTCAGCACCTCCACCACGCCGATCAGCACGATAAGCGATGTGGTCTTGATCATACGGGTAATGAGATTGATCGCCAGCGGAATCAGCCGCCGCAGCGTCTGCGGAACGACCACGTAAATGCTGGTCTGCAGAGGTGTCATGCCCAGGGCCGCTGCACTTTCATACTGATGCTTCGGAATGCTGATAAGCGCGCCTCTGACCAGGTCGCCCATCTCCGCCGTGCCCCACAGCACGAATACTATCACGGCACTCAGCTCTCCCGACAGGTTAATGCCGAAGGCCCGGGTGGTACCGAAATAGACGATGAACAGCAGCACCAGCTGCGGCATAATGCGGATAAAATCGAGATATACCCGGCTCACTGCCTTGATCAGCGGGTTCTTCCGGGTCATGAGCATGCCGAAGAGGATGCCCAGGGGAATGGAGATTGCCACCGCGATGAGGGAAATGCGGACGGTGACCCACAGTCCGCCCAGAAGCCGGATAAAATTGTTTCCCTTAAACAGGATGGAAATGGCCGGGGCCTTTTCCTGGCTTGCCGCAGCCTGGGCAGCTGCAATGGCCTCCGGTGTGGCGGCGGCCAACAGCTTCACAGCGAGTCCGCGGCAGCTGGCTGCAAAGCCAGCGAAGACATTAAGCACCGAAGCCTGCATGGCGGAGCCTCCTTTCCAGCAGCGTTCCGATAATGGAAATCGGAAGCAGGATAATGAGATAAGCGACAACCAGCATGCCCAGGGCCTCCGGTGTCTTGTAGTAGAGGCCGATGAGATCCTTTGCCACATACATGAGATCCGCCAGGGCAATGCCGCTGAAGACGGAGGTTTCCTTCAACAGGAAAATGACATTGGCCACCAGGGACGGGACGGAAACCGCCAGCGCCTGGGGCAGGATCACACTCCACATGGTCTGGACGGGTGTCATTCCCAGGCTCAGCGCGGATTCCTTCTGGATGGGTTCCACGGTTTCCAGTCCGGACCGGAAGGTTTCGGTCATGTAAGAGCCGCCCAGAAAGGCCAGTCCGATGACGCCGCAGAGCTCGGAGGACCAGCGGATCCCCAGCTTCGGCAGACCGAAGTAGAGGAAGAAGAGCTGTACCAGCAGCGGTGTGTTGCGGCTCAGCTCCACATAAACGGAGACGATGTGCCGCAGCACCGGAATGCGGGAGTATTCGATGGCGCTGCAAAGCATGCCCACCGCCAGCGAAAGTACGATGCCCAAGGCGCCGATAAGCAGTGTCAGCTTGGCGGCCTCCGCATACATGGGAAGATATTGTTGAATAAACGCAAAATCCAAAGTCCGATCTCCTTCAATAAATTAAGTGGGCTTTGCTTTCAGCAAAGCTTTTCATACGCTCGTCGCTAAGGCATCTACGCGTCCGTCGCTCAGCCCGGCAGATAAAGAAAAAAGGACTCGCGATGTGCGAGTCCTCTGCATTCTGTCTTCTATGCTTTCGGGGATATCAGCCGCACATCAAAAACGCCCTATGGTTACCCATACAGCAACAGCAACAACACTCTGCATTTCTGATGCCTGTGAACGTCATGTGCCCTTCCTCCGAAATTTTAATTCCTACTTTCCTACTAGAATTTGCCTAACTTTACCACCATTTTCCTACCGCGTCAATGGTTTTTCCGCTTTACCACTCAGGCCATCACCAGGAGCTCTGACAGCCATTCCCAGCCGCGACTTTGCAGTACCGCCACGCAAGCGACACCCCCAAGTCCCATGATCACCATCATGCCCGCTGCCATGACGTTAAACACTCTTTTCAGAATTTTCATCTTCAAC
>CAZJQX010000050.1:4400-16438 GCA_964548305.1 uncultured Lachnospiraceae bacterium | reverse complement strand
TTGCTTCGGCAAAGCAGTTATGGGGATACAAGAATAGTAGAATGAGTCAGAATAACGAAAACAAAAACGGGCAGCAGTTCCGCTGCATCGCCTGTGAGGGCGAGTTGACGGAACTCGAGACTTTTCATGATATGCCGGCCAGCGCGCAGGACATTCCGACAGCGGAGGAGCTGCCGAACGAGCATGCGGTCGATCTGACGCTTTGCCAGTGCCGGAAATGCGGGCTGGTGCAGTTTGCGACGGAGCCGGTGCACTATTACCGCGATGTGATCCGGGCCGGCGGCGGTACCCGCACCATGCGGCTGCTGCGGCATGCGGAGTATACGCGCCTTTTATCGGAAATGCAGCTTCGGCATATGCGGAAGCCGCGCATCATCGAGGTAGGCTGCGGCCGCGGTGAGTTCCTGGAGATGTGGGATCTGAAGGCGTCGGAGCTGCTGCCGGAGGGCATGATGACAGCGGGAACGACATCGGCGGCTTCAGGCTCGGAGACCGCCGGAAGCCTTCTGCCGTGGCTTGACACCTGGTACAGTCCGGCGGAGGCAGCAGCCATTGAAAAGCTCTGCAGCGAGGTGCAGCTTGTCGGCATCGAGCATAAGCCGGAGCTGGTAGAAATGGCGAAATCTCGTGGACTCAATGTCTATGAGGGCTTTGCGGAGAACGGCGCAGAATTTCCGGAGGGCCCCTTCGATGCCTTCGTGCAGTTCAATTTCCTCGAGCATCAGCCCCATCCGAAGGACATGCTGGACACCATTTGGCAGAATCTGAAGCCGGGCGGTCTTGGTCTCATTACGGTGCCGAGCTTTGAATACATTCTGGCAAATGACGGCTATTACGAGCTTCTGCGGGATCACATCGCAAACTATACCGAGGAAACGCTGAGCCGCGTGCTGATGCGGAGTGGCTTTGCTGTGCTTTCCCAGCGCATCGTGAACAGGGATACCATTGAAATGCTGGTGGAAAAGGTCGGGAAGGATACTCTGACGGAATTTCCGGCCTCCGGTGCCCTGCAGGATGTTTCGGCGCTTTCGGAAAACTATGCGGTGCTGAAGCAGGACATCAACGATTACCTCGAGGCATTGACAAAAGCCGGCCGCAGTCTGGCAATCTGGGGCGCGAGCCATCAGGGCTTCACGCTGGCGGCCACCACGGGACTCTCCGGCAAGGTGCGCTATATCATTGATTCGGCGCCCTTTAAGCAGGGCAGATTTGCACCGGCTTCCCACATCCCCATTGTGGCGCCGCAGCATTTCCATGACGAGCCGGTGGAGGAAATTCTTATTGTGGCACCGGGCTACACCGACGAAATCGCCGACATTATCCGAAGAGACTTCGGAGCGGTGCGGATTCTCGTGCTGAAGTCCAGACGGATCACGGAATACGGAAAGGACAGTCTATGAAGGCGTTTGTGCTGAAGTCGCAGGGAAATGTCGGCTGGATCGACAAACCGGAGCCGGTGCTGACGGATCCGAAGGGCGCGTTGCTCAAGCCGGTCATGGTGTCGCCCTGTACGAGTGACGTGCACACTGTCTGGCAGGGCTCGCCGAAGAAGCCGAATCTGACGCTGGGGCATGAGTGCCTTGCGCGGGTCCTGGAGGTCGGTGCAGAGGTACGGGATTTTCAGGTCGGTGAGCTGGTGGCGGTCTCGGCCATCACGCCGGACTGGGATCAGCCGGATGTAGCGGAAAATTACGCGCATGCCGGACACAATTTTTCGGCGCATATGCTGGGGAAGTCTATAGACGGGGCGTTTCAGGAGGTCTTTTATCTGCCGCACGCGGATCGGAATCTTGCACATATTCCGGCGGGGATGCCGATGGAGGATGCGCTGATGTGCGTGGATGTGGTGCAGACGGGATTTACGGCAGTAGAGGATGCGGATGTCCGTCCGGGACAGACAGTTGTGGTGATGGGCATCGGTGCCATCGGCCTTGCGGCGATTCTCGGTTGTCGGCTGCGGGGCGCGGCGCAGGTATTTGCGGTGGGGTCAAGCCATCCGAATGTCGAGCTTGCGGAGTCACTCAGCGGCGGCGGTACCCGTGTAGAGGTGATCAATTATAAGACTTGTCGGACGGCACTGCCGGAGGGTATGCATCCCTTAGCAAATTCCACCGGCTCGGCTGTGGTGAATGAGGTGCTGGTGCGGACCGGCACGAAGGGCGCAGACCGGGTGTTGATCTGCGGCGGAAATGATTTGAGCTTTCCGCAGGCCGTGGATATGGTGCGTTACGGCACCGGCGTGGTGGCGAACGTCATGTATTACGGCGCGGATCCGGAGCTGCAGGCGGCCCAGGAAACCCACGAAATTGGACAGATTGTGACGGATGGGAAAGTGTTGGAGGCATCGCAGCCGGTCATTGACGGCATTTTGATTCCGAAGTTCTCGATGGGCCGCGGCATGGCCGGGAAGACACTGAAGTTTTCGCTGTCCAGGGGCGGCCGGGAGAATCTCGAGAGGGTGCTCCGGGAGGTGCAGGAAAGCGGCCTCCATCCCGGTATGTTTGTGACAAAGGAATATAAAGGGCTGGCGCACGTAGAAGACGCGCTTTATGACATGAAAGAGCGAAAGGCGATAAAAATATTGGTCGGCGTGGGGTGAGCGCAAGCTAGGCTTGCGGGTCCCCGCGCCGCCAGGAGTAACAGAGAATTTTATGCAAAGTCCTCCACTCCGCCATATTTCGGGGCGTCGGCGAAGTTGATGCGCTCCTCTTCAACGACCAGCGGGCGCTTCATGACGCGCTGGTTGATCGACAGAATGTATTCGCCGAGGAGTCCGATGAAGAAAATCTGAATGGAGCCGAGGAACAGCATGCCGATGAGCATCGGTGCCATGCCGGCCGGGAAACGATCCCACCAGATCAGCTTCATAATAAGGTAAATAATGCCGATCAGCATGCTGAGCAGACTGCAGAAGCCGCCGAAGAAGACCGCCATGCGGAGACCGACCTTGGTATAGCTTGTGAAGCTGAGCATCGCTGCATCATACAGCGTATAGAAGTTGTTGTGGGTAATGCCGGCGCGGCGCTGCGGCTGCGTATAGGGAATTTCCTTCCGGCGGTAGCCGAGCTCGGCGACGATGCCGCGCAGGAAGGGCGTCGGATCATCGAGATTCCGCATGACATTGATAAAATCCCTGTCGTAGAGCCCGAATCCGGTGAACTGACTGATCTGATCCACCGAAGACATTTTCTTAATGGTCTTGTAATACATGCCGCGCAGCCAGTACATGAGCGCTGACTCACGGGACTGGGTCTTCACGCCGATGGCAATCTTGAAGCCCTCCTCCCAGGCGGCCACGAACTGCGGGATCATGTCCACGGGATCCTGAAAATCCGCCGCCATTAGAATCGTCGCATCGCCGGTGGACTGCAGCATGCCGTAATAGGGGCTGTTGAACTGTCCGAAGTTCTTCGCATTGAAGATTGCCTTAATGCCGGGATCCGCCGCACAGAGCGCGCGCAGCTTAGGGCGCGTCTCGTCCTGGGAATCATTGTCAATAAAAATGATTTCATAGCCGTAGTCCGGCAGGGAACGGGCAAACTCCGCCCGAATCGCATCGGCCAGCGCTTCGACATTTTCCTCTTCGTTGTAGCAGGGCACAACGATGCTGATGATTTTCTGCAACTTTCACACTCCTGTATTTTATCGGGATTCCCCGTATTTTTACGCACGAAACACAGACATCATACTCTTTCACAGGGCATTCCGCAAGTTTTGTCTTGCGCAGTTTTGACGTAATGGTTATAGTAGCTTGTTGGCAATTGTTCGGCACTGCAGCGATGCGGTGCTAAGCAGTTGCAGGAAAATATCCCCAACATTACACAGAGCAATAACAGTGAGGACAAATCATGAGATCCAAAGTGGATATCGCGCTTGCCAGAGAGGGCAGGCTGAACATACAGGGCTGGGCCTTCGGCAAGGATCCCGAGACGCCCGTGAGTTACGAAGTGACGGACGGCAGGGGCCGCAGTATCCCGGAAACCAGCGTTGAAACCGTGCGCCGCGATTCTGTGATCGAGGCCTTTTTTCCGGATTACGAGAAAACCGAAGGTCATCCCCTCCGTCGCGAGCTGGGCTACGACATCAACGTGCCCTATCAGTTCGGCATCGGTGAAGAGCGTGTGCTCATCATGAAGGTGGACGGCAAAACGCGCAAATACCGCTTTAATGATCAGATCCTCGAGCGCTTCAATTCCCATGCGCGCAAGAAGCGGGAGAAGCTGCTGGCGCTCTGCAACTGGGAGACCGTCGAGGTGGGCCTCGAGTATCTGCGCGAGCACGGTCTCCGCGCCCTCTGGAAGAAGGCAACCCACAAAATCAAGGGCATAGAAGAGGACTACGACTATAACGAGTGGTATAAGCAGACCTGCATCACCGAAGAGGAGCTGCAGAAGCAGCGCGCCACAACACTGCCCGTCATGCCGAAGTTCTCCATTGTGATTCCCGCTTATAAGACGCCCGAAAAGTTCCTGCGCCGCATGCTCCAGTCCATCGCCGACCAGACCTATCCGAATTTTGAGGTTAATGTTGCCGATGCGACAGAATATGACGGCCTCGTCTGGGGCAGGCAGGACGGAAAGCGCCCGAAGGAGGTGCTGGCGGAGTTTGCGAAAAAGGACAGCCGCTTCCGCTATCAGCTGCTGGAGAAGAACCTCGGCATCTCCGACAACACCAATGCCGCAATCCGCATGGCCTCCGCCGACAGCGACTTCATCGTGCTTTGCGACCACGATGACGAGCTGGCGAGTGACGCATTGTTCGAGTGCGCCCGTACCGTGAACGAGCACCCGGACGTGCAGATCATCTATACCGATGAGGACAAGATCGACTTCGAGTCCGCCTATATGTTCGAGCCGCACTTCAAGACCGACTACAACCCGGACCTGCTGCGTTCCGTGAACTATATCTGCCACCTGTTCCTGATGCGCCGGACGCTCCTCGAGAGCATTGCGGAGACCGACGAAAGCGGTGCGCGCATCTATGAACGGAAGGCTTACGACGGCGCCCAGGACTATGATCTCATTCTCCGGGCCTGTGAGGCCGCCGAGAAGCTCGATCCCCTGCAGCAGTACCTGAATAAGGCCGAGCGGGAGGCAGCCTCTGCAGCCCGTCAGGGTAATGTCTTCGGCGCCGACAGAACGGCAGCGGCAGACCGGACGGAAAACCCGCTGCAGCAGGCCATGGAAGCGCTGAAGAATCCGGCCTTCCGCGTGGAGAAGGGCATTTCCGATACCGAATACCAGCTGCTTCTGGAGGGACGTTTTACCAGCAGCACCATCAGGCACATTCCGAAGGCGCTGTACCACTGGCGCTCACATCAGCTGTCCACTGCGGCAAATCCTGAGGCCAAGCTCTATGCCTTCGAGGCCGGTGCGCGGGCCGTTTACGACCACTGCGTGCGGCAGGGACTTCCTGTGGAAAAGGTGGAGAAGGGCATTACCTACGGCTTTTACCATGTGCACTATCGCCTGGAGGCAGACGGCGTCATGACGGCAGCTGCGGCAGCCAGCGAAAAAACCGCAGCAAAGACCGAGGCAGCAGATAATCAGCCCCTCATTTCCGTCATCATCCCGAATAAGGATCATGCCAAGGATCTGGATCTCGCCATCCGCTCCTTTATTAAAAAAGGAAGCTACCGGAATCTCGAGTTCATTGTGGTGGAGAACAATTCCGATCAGCAGGAAACCTGGGACTATTATGACGCGATTCAGAAGGAGTTCCCGGCAGCAGAAGCACCGGAGACAGGCGCAGCTGCAGATATGTCCGCTGCTGATGCGGGCACATTCGGTACAGCTGTAAATCAGGCGGCACCCAGTGTGCGAGTCGTGCATTGGAAGCGCGAATTCAATTACTCCGCCATCAACAACTTCGGCGTGCAGTTTGCAAGAGGCGAATACCTCCTGTTCCTGAACAACGACATTGAACTGCTGGAGCCGGATACCCTGAAGGAAATGCTTTCCTATGTGCAGCGCTCCGATGTCGGCATCTGTGGCGCGCGTCTCCTTTACCCGGACAGCGTCATCCAGCATGCCGGTGTGGTGATGGGCTTCGGCGGCATCGCCGGGGCCGCCTTCATTGGCATCCATGACAATGAGAATACCTACATGCACCGCGCGAAGTGCGTGCAGGACTATTCCGCGGTGACAGCGGCCTGCCTCCTCACGAAACGCAGCGTTTTCGAGGCAGTGGACGGCTTTGAGGAGAGCCTCGCCGTGGCCTTCAACGACGTCGATTACTGCATGAAGGTGCGCGCCCTCGGCCTCCAGGTGGTTTATAACCCCTATGCCCTGTGCCATCATTATGAGTCGAAGTCCCGCGGTCTCGAGGACACCCCCGAGAAGGTGGCCCGCTTCAACGGCGAGGTCGTGAAGCTGGCCAAGCGCTGGCACGATATTCTCCGGCACGGCGACCCCTTCTATAACCCGGCACTCACCCTCCGGAAGTCGAATTTCGTCCTCCGGGATCTCAACAAGGAGCAGCCCGGCGAGCCCTTCCCGATGGACATTCTGAAGGATATTGTATGACTTATACCGCCGTCCGCGACCGTGCCGACGGCGGTTTTTCTGTCTGCGGGGAGTGCGATGCGACCGGAATTGCCCCGATAAGCTTTGCATTCTTGGGAAAGTGTTGTATAATCTCACAAGTTTAGGTAATTGCTTAGCGCTATATTTCACAATTACGCTTATTTTCCTGAGAGATACATCTTAGTATGATTAAAGATAACCAGAAAAAATTAAACCAGCTGCACGTACTGCTGGACGCACTGACTATGGTGCTGGCGTACGCGCTGTCCTGGTACATGACAATACAGGCCCCGGTCTTTCCGGAGGATCACGGCGTACTGCCCCCGGCCGTCTATTTTACGGCTCTCGTGCCCATGGTGCCGGCCTACCTCCTTCTGTACTGGATTTTCAAGCTGTATGAGCCGAAGCGGACCATGTCCAAGCGCGCCGAATTCGGGCATATTTTTCAGGCAAATGTTGCCGGGCTCCTGGCCCTGACTTCGCTGCTTTTCGCCGGACGAAAGTCCGGCTATTTCGGTCATTTCAGTACGCGAATGCTGGCAGTTTTCTTCCTGGCGAATGTGCTGCTCCTGACCGTCGAGCGCTTCGGGATCCGCTTCATCCTTTCCCGGATGAGGAAGAAGGGCTTCAACCAGAAGCATATCATTCTGGTGGGCTTCTCGGACGTCTCCGACCGTTTCATTGATACCTGCCGGCGGAATCCGGACTGGGGCTACCACATCTATGGTATCGTGGACGATCTGACAGCCACCGGCGCTTCCTATCGGGGCATTCAGGTCATCGGTAAAATCAGTGACCTCGCATCCCTGCTGGAGAGCAACACCATTGATGAGATCATCATTACCCTGCCCCTCGCGGCCTATGCCAAGCTGGGCGGCATCGTATCTGTTTGCGAGAAATCCGGCGTACACACCAAGTTTATTCCGGATTATCTAAATGTTATCCACAGCAAGCCCGTCTCCGAGGACATGGACGGTCTTCCCGTCATCAATATCCGGGCAGTGCCGCTGACCGACCCCGTGAAGGCCGGTGTGAAGCGCGCCATGGACATCTTCGGCGCCCTCGTCGGCATTATCCTGTTCAGCCCCGTGATGCTCACGGTGGCGATCCTCATCAAGCTCGGTTCGCCGGGCCCCGTGATTTTCCGGCAGGAGCGGGTGGGACTCCACAATCATCCCTTTATGATGTACAAGTTCCGCTCCATGGTGGAGCAGAAGCCGGAGGAGGAGAAGAAGGGCTGGACCACGAAGAACGATCCCCGGGTTACCCGGGTCGGCCGTTTCATCCGGCGCACCTCCATCGATGAATTTCCCCAGTTTTTCAATGTCTTGAAGGGCGATATGTCACTAGTGGGACCCCGCCCCGAGCGTACCCAGTTTGTGGAGATGTTCCGGGAGGAAATCCCCCGCTACATGGTGAAGCATCAGGTGCGGCCGGGCATGACCGGCTGGGCGCAGGTCAACGGCCTCCGGGGTGATACCTCCATCTACGAGAGAGTGAAGTACGATCTCTGGTATATCGAGAACTGGACCCTGGGGCTTGACATCCGCATCCTGTTTATGACAGTATTCAAGGGATTTGTGAATAAGAACGCATATTAGAGGAAAGAAGCTATGGCACTTGACAACAATACATCCACCCGACGTCCCCATTCCCGGGAGGAATATGAGGCAGACCGGCAGGCCACCGAGGACCGCATCGTCAGCGACAGCGGCATGGAAGAGAAGCTTGTGCAGCAGGCGAAGGGCAGCGTGAAGCGGCCCCGGAATTCCGCCATGCATCAGCCGCTCCCCGAGGACCAGACCCGGAAGGCTAATGACGGCGATGCGGAGGAAGGGCTGCCCCGGAGACCCCGGCGTACCGCTTCCGACCGGAGCGAGGAGCCGTCACTGGGCGTGCTTCGCATGAACTCCGCTGCCGGCGCGGATTCGGAAATTGAGGAATCCCTGGCCCGGAAGAAGAGCAAGAAAAAGGGACGCATCAAGCGACTTATTGCCATGATCCTGGTGGAGGCTCTGACCCTCATTGCCATCAGCGTGGTGGGCTTCGCCGCCCGGTATATGAGTCTGGTGCAGGACGACATTGCCTTCGATAAACAGAAGGTGCAGAACAGCAACATTGACATCAGCAAGCAGCAGGAAATGGCTACAGGCTACTGGACGCTGGTGGTATTCGGCGTGGACTCTCGGGATGGCTCCGTGGGCAAGGGCACCAATGCCGATGTACAGATCATTGTGAACATTGACCGGGCCAGCGGCGACGTGAAGATGGTTTCCGTTTACCGTGATACCTATCTGAACCTCGGCAAGAATAACCGCTATGCGAAGATCAATGAGGCCTATGCGGACGGCGGTCCGGAGCAGGCGGTTCTGGCGCTTAACAAGAATCTCGACTTAAACATTGAAAACTATGTGACCTTCAACTGGAAGGCGGTGGCGGACGCCATCACCATGCTGGGCGGCGTAGACATTGACATCTCCGACAAGGAGTTCTACTACATGAATGCCTATATCCATGAGGTCTGCCTGAAGACCGGCATCAGCAAGGAAAATCCGGCGGCAGAGTACCTGAAGGAGAAGGGCTATCAGCATCTGGACGGCGTACAGGCGGTGGCCTATGCCCGTCTTCGTTACATGGACAACGACTTCGAGCGGACCAAGCGGCAGCGTGAGGTCATCACCCAGTGCCTGGAAAAGGCAAAGCAGACGGACCTCGCAACGCTCACAAAAATCATTGATACCGTACTGCCGCAGGTGGCCTTCAACATCGATACCGCAGACATCATTCAGCTGGCGAAGGGCGTTGCCAAGTACAATATCGTGGATACCCAGGGCTTCCCGACAGATCTCACCACCCAGATGATGGGCAAGAAGGGAGACTGCGTTATTCCGAAGGATCTGGCTTCCAATGTATCAAAGTTGCATCAGTTCCTTTTCGGCGACGAGGACTACAAGCCGTCAAGTGCGGTCTATACCTACAGCAACAAGATCGCGGATGATTCCGGCACCTATAAGACCAGCAAGGCTGCGGAGGAGACGGCGGCAGCGAAGAAGACCACCGCTGCGGATGACGATGATGAGAAAGAGAAGGAAACCGAGACCGACGAGAACGGCAAGGTGATCTCCTCCAAGAAGAGCAGTGAGTCGGAGAAGTCCACGAAGGATGGCTCTGAGTCATCGAAGGAACCCGGAGACAGCAAGGAAACGAAGAACTCGAAGGAATCCACGGACGAAAAGGAATCCACCAAGGAAGGCACGAAGGAATCCACCAAGGCCAACGAGGTGGTTGCGGACGATCCCGCGGAGAGCAAGAGCAGCACTAAGGAAAGCTCCGGCGCAAGCAAGGAATCGACGAAGAGCAGTGAGACAAAGAGCGATACCGTAGAGGAGCCCGGCAAGACCGAGACCACGAAGGAAACAGTCAAGGAAACCACCGCGCAGGCGGTTTCCCCGGCATCCCCCGGCGGCAGCACCTATGAGGGCCCCGGTGGTGCCGAAGCTGCCGCAGACAGCGGCGCCGGCCCCGGACAGATAGTTGATTAGAGAAATTATTAACAAGAAAAACCCCGTCGGTACTGGCATACCGACGGGGCTTCTTTGTAGATGAATGGAATACATCTATATCTTTTGTGTTTACTGGTATCCTAACGCAATCCGAAATAATGTGCAACAAAAAATTAACGGTTGTGCTATGATAAGGCAAGCTGTAATTATGCGATTAAGGAGTACTTTCATGACAAAGAAAAAACAATCCACTGCCGCTGAGGTATCCGTTTTCATAAACCAGGGCTTTCGGAAGATTGCCGGGCGCTTCATGACACTCTACGTGCTGCTGATGCTCTGTGCCTTCCCCTTCCTGACCCACGACGCCTACTTCGACATCCTGGAAACCCGCTTCCGGGGCTTCTGGACCTGGACCCTGGGCATGGGCGTCATCATGCTCCTTCTGGGCATCACCTACCTGATCAGTGACCGCATCTATGCCGGCGGCATCGGCGGCCGCGCTTTCTTCGCGCTCTGGAATCCGAAGCATTTCCGCGACAGACTGAAGCCGCACCTGCTCCCGACGGACATCCCATTTGCCCTGCTGATCCTCATTTACCTGATCTCCATGGCCCTGTCCGGCTACCCCTATGAAACCTGGTGGGGAAACCGCGGCCGCTATATGGGCGTCCTTATGTGGCTCATGCTCTTTCTGGCCTACGTCTGCATCACCCGTCTTTACCGCTTCCGCCGCTGGCACCTCTATGCTTTCCTGCTGGCAGGCCTCGCCATCTGCCTCTGGGGCATCACGGATTTCTTTGAGTTAAATGTCTTCGGTTTCTTCGATGAGGTTCCTGACAGGAAGTACTGGATCATCTTCGCGGCGAGCATCGGCAACATCAACTCCTACACCAGCTACCTGGCGATCCTCGTTGCCGTCTCCCTGGCGCTCTTTGTCCGTGCGGAGAAGCTGCCGGAATGCCTCTTTGCCCTGCTGGTGTTCTGCGTATCCAATCAAGCCATGATCTGCGGCATGAGTGATAATGCTGTCTTCACCTACAGTATGCTCTATGCCGCGGCGCCCCTGATCTTCTGGCGTGAGCGCCGGCATGTCCTGCGCACCGGCATTTGCCTGCTGATCACCATGCTGGCCATGCGCCTCGGCGGTATCTGGATCACCACACCGGGACTCGAGACCATTAACCAGGACTACAACAACGGTGTCCTCATCACCATCGGCACTTACAGTGCCTTCTGGATTCCGATTCTGGCGTTGGGCGTTCTGCTGCTGATTTACGGCCTTCTGAATAGAAAGAGCATGGGTCAGACCCTCACGAAGCTCCCGAAGCGGCTCTGGATCGGCTTCCTTGTTCTGGCCCTCGCTGCGGTTGCCGCTGTCCTCATCGATGCCAATGCAGGCAATCACGCGGATCTCTGGCAGCCCTTCAGCGGCTTCCTGTACTTCAATGACCAGTGGGGCACCGGCCGCGGCTTCGCCTGGCGCATGGCCCTCACCTATTTCACGAAGGACATGCCCATTCTTCAGAAGATCTTCGGCTACGGCCCGGACAGCTACTACATGATCACCATGGACAACTACTTCCAGGATATGGTGAACGCCGGCTACGGCATGTTCGACAGCGCCCACAATGAGTACCTGAACTACCTGATGACCATCGGCATCGCGGGCCTCTTCACTTACCTCTGGCTCTGCCTTCGCTTCCTGAAAAGCTGGTGGAAGCGTGCGCAGACAACACCCCTGTACTATGCGCCCATGCTCATGCTCCTCGTCTACGGCGCCCAGGCCTTCATCAACATCTGCGTCCCCATCGTCTATCCCATTCTGGCAGTGCTGATGTTTGCATTTATGGCGGGAGAGAAGGAAGCGTGAATACACGAAAATATGTGTTGCGTTTTTGAATGAGAACAGCTATAATCATATCAAAGAGAGAGTGATCTCCTCTTGATTTCGCTGGAAGATGACGAGTGACGGTTCTGACTCGTCGGTAAACTAAAACTGACCGAGCGAAGA
>CAZJQX010000050.1:0-4300 GCA_964548305.1 uncultured Lachnospiraceae bacterium | reverse complement strand
AGATGACGAGTGACGGTTCTGACTCGTCGGTAAACTAAAACTGACCGAGCGAAGATGACGAGTGACGGTTCTGACTCGTCGGTAAACTAAAACTGACCGAGCGAAGAAAGCAAACGAGATTAACCGAAAGGCTGATCTCGTTTTTTATATTATCATTTAGGAGTGATTGAGAAAACAGTATGGAGTTTACTGCCAGTGTTTGCCGATTGACGCATAATTTTCTGAAGACATATCCGGAGAAAAAATATCCGGAACTTATGTGTAAAGCTGGCAGACCATACAGCTGTCTGCTTTTAGACACACATGATAATTATTTTATCTGTATTCCTTTCCGTTCCCATATACGCCATAAGAATGCTTATTTATTTCACGGAACAGAAAGGTCTAAGCGATCAGAATCGGGACTGGACTATACGAAAATCGTACTGATTGCCAAAGGAAAATACAAGGAGTATATGGATGCAGAACGTGTTGTTGTGGATCAAGATGAATATAAAGAGGTCCGGCTCAATCTTATAAAAATCGCAGAAGAGGCATCAGACTATGTAGAGAAATACCTAGCGCATGTGACTGGCGAAAAACCAATGCATCCAAGACAGTTTTTACGGAAATATCAATATTCCACACTTCGATATTTTCATGAGGTCATGGGGATTGAGGAAAAATAGAATGAAAGCAATGTAAGCTGGAGCAAACAAAGTCATGGCAATGTTTTGTAGAACAGAGCTGTTTTGTACATATCTCAATACAATCCGTTGCGGTAATGCCTTTCGCTTGACAAGCCCGGAACACCGTGCTAACTTAATGACAATTCTTATGGATTTCTTAATTTGATCCTTAAGAATTTCGTAATAATTCGAAAAAGCTTTGTTATATACAACGAAGAAACCCCGAGTTATTATACACAATGTCACGAGCGATATACCTCACATCGTACATTTATCGGCAGGAGTTCATAAAATGCTTGAATCTCACGCCCTAAGAGAGTATAATCGCACCGTAACTTGGGTTTTATAAGAAATCCATGAATCAAAAAAGGAGAGTGCATTTATTATGAGAAAGCAGACAAAAATCGTTGCAGCTCTTTCTGCAACAGCTTTACTTGCTCTCGGCGCTTCTGCAGTAACCTTCGCAGCAGGCTGGGACAACTCAACAGGAACTTGGCAGTACCTTGACAACAACGGTTCTGCTGTAACAGACGTTTGGAGAAAGTCCGGCGACTACTGGTTCTATCTGGATTCCGATGGAAACATGGCTACAGATAAGCTGATCGAGAAGGACAGCGATTATTATTATGTAAACGCTGAGGGCGCTATGGTTACAAACCAGTGGGTTGCTCTGGATTCCGATTCTTATGACACCAACTCTGATGACGGCGAGGCTGAGTACAGATGGTACTACTTCGGTTCCGATGGTAAGGCTTACAGAAACAAGAAGTCCAGCACAAATGTGACAACTTCTGAGCTGAAGACCATCAACGGCAAGAAGTATGCTTTCGATGCTGACGGCAAGATGCTCTATGGCTGGGTAAATGCTGAGAATGCTGAGATCCAGACAGATGATTCTGCTTGGCAGGATTCCAAGTACTATTTCGGCGGCTGGAACGATGGTGCTGCAACAACAGGCTGGGTTCAGCTGACAGTTGACACTTCTTCTATCTCCGATGATGATACTGATTCTGATACATATTGGTTCTACTTCGATGGCAACGGCAAGAAGCAGTTTGGTAAGAAGAAGGTTATCAACGGTGCAACATACTATTTCGATGAGTATGGCCGCATGATTGACGACTGGGCTGATGCTACTTCCAAGAGCGATGTTAAGACTTCAGAGAATGACATTTCTTATGTGAATGGCGATGGTTCTGTTAGAAAGAACCAGTGGGTTTGGGCTGTTCCGGATGAGAACTATGATAAGACTGACTATGACGATGATAGCTACTCATGGTGGTGGACTCAGTCAAGTGGAAAGATCTTCAAGGATGGTCTGAAGAAGATTAAGGGCAAGTACTATGCTTTCGATTCTATCGGACGTATGCTTTCTGGCATTGTTCTTGAGTCTGATGGTCATTATACATCTGCTTATGACAGCGATAATGACTTTACAGATCTGACTGGTGAGTTCTTCAAGAATGATGTCGATGTGAACGGAACATTCTATCTCTTCGGCGAGGAGAAGACTGACGGTTCCAGAAAGACTGGCTACCAGAATGTTGAGTTTGATGATGATACCTATCAGATGTACTTCGGCACAAACGGCAAGGCTATAACAGGCTATGTAAGCAAGATCAAGAAGTACACTAAGAATGGTGTAGTTCTTAAGGCTAACAACGATACAAGCAACTATGGTCTTGTTAAGGTTGGTGACAGCGCTCAGACTCTTGTAGGAGATGATGTTGAGTATGTTGCGCTTATCGATGGCAACTACTCCGATGCTTATAAGGATTATGTTCTTGTAAACGCTTCTGGTACTGTTCAGAAGAAGGTTTCTAACCTGAAGGATAACAATGACCTTTACTACTTCACAGACAGCAATGGTCGTGTTCAGTACGTTGGTACATACAAGCTGACAAAGTCTAAGACAAGCGCTTATGACTATGATTCTTCAAACAAGAGCAAGACTCTTGATACAATCGTTGTAAACGGAGCTACTTACTATTTCGCTGACTAATCCTTGTGATTAGAGCTTGCTTGATGTAAGTTAATGAAAGAGGTTATGGGAAACCATAACCTCTTTTTTCTGCTATATGGCACTTAGTTTGTTGAGCAAAGATGCGATTCCAGTATTGCATAGAAGAATATTTGAAAATTGATTTTCTTTTTCTGTTGCGGTTTTTATCTTGTGGAGTGTTGGAAGTGTTTCCGGTGCTGCGCAAAAGAATGCTTAGAAATTTCTTTTATTTTTCTGCTCTGGAGATCCGGATAAGAACGAGAAAACGACCGCCGTCGGATACACACCGATGACGGTCGTTTTTGCACTATTTTGACAGATAATTTCGCTGACAGATGCTAGCCAGACTGGGTTGTATTGATATTTATAGTTTCTCTGCATAGTTCTCAAGCATATGGAACACGCCAAGCATCATAAGGTTTTCTGAAAAGATCGAAAGATTGATTTGTAACGCAGATTTGACTTATGCCGTCTTAGCAACGGCAAGCTCTTTTATTTTTTCGATCGAAAGATCTGTGCATTCTGCAATTTCTTCAAATGTCAGCTTGCCTAATGCAATCATTTTTTTTGCTGTCTCAATTTTGCCCTCGGTTTTGCCTTCAGCCCTGCCCTCGGCTCTACCTTCGATTTTACCGTCTTCCCTGATTCCGACAATTGCCACACACATATCGACTTCTCCTTTCTCATTAACTTCTATTTTTAGTCTGGAATTCGTAACATCGTTAGCAATGTTTGCCACGAGCGGATCTATGTGCTTAAATCGCTCATCTTGTGTTAGTTCGTACAGCGCCTGCTTATCATTTACCCGTTTAATATAGGCTGCAAGCTCTCTGAAGTTGGAACGGAATCTATCTACTTCTTCATCGCTCATTGAAATCGGAGCGATCAGGTTCATTTTGTAGTTCGGTACATACTTCAGAATGCGTTCTTCCTTGGTCGCAAGCATTTCATAAATGCTTATTGGACCATCCCATGGCTTGAGTCCAAAATATACAACAAGGGTAATGACCGGCAATATCTTGTCGCCTTTTTTGAAACCGGATAGAAACTCCGTACTGGTCTCGTCAGCAGCATTTTTTCGGTTGTTTCTTGCAATTGCAGTTACCTGCGCTGCGTAGTTATATGCATCGTATCCCATATTTCGAACCGGCATGGCATAGTGGGTGCCTGTTTGGTTTTCGATGCCGAGAATCAATGCATATGCCGCATTGGCGTCTTCCATAACCACTGCGTTCTTGAGTACGTCCCGATATTTCTGAACCGGAAAGGCCTTGCCTTTCTCATCAAATGGAATGAAAGTTGCTGTGGTATCCAGCTCAGATAATGCATCCGGTTTGATGACTTCCCTGCCCTCATAAATCAGATGATTAAACAGATCCGCGAAAACCTCTGGCCGTTTAACATATTCCTTCGTTTCACTGTCAATACGTCCCATGAAAACCACCTCTGTTCCGTAAATATACAGATTTATCATATGAAATAATATAACACACCTGTTCTGAAAAAGCAAGCGTTTGCAGACTGATATCGAAAAAGTCTGAAGGACAATAACAAACGTGTCCCAGTGTCAGGAAATCAGCAGAAAACCTTGTATCCGGTTGTTACGATTGTGCTATACTTTGGATACGAG
>CAZJQX010000049.1:0-16598 GCA_964548305.1 uncultured Lachnospiraceae bacterium | reverse complement strand
CAGAACCTTCTCCTCAAACTCCGCTGCTGTAAGCTTCTCTGCTGCCATTTTTATATCCTCCTCATAAGTTCATCGTCATAGTTCCCGCGCATTAGTTTTATCTAACCATTTTTAACATTCTACAGAGACCGCTGGGCTCTTGTCAATCTTATTCCGCCCGCCTACGCTTCCTTACGCCTCTTCTATGCTGAGGTCAAGTGCGCGGCTCACCAGCGCATAGGAAAAGCCCCGCCGCATAATGGACTGCAGAAGCTTCTGCCGCTCTTCACGGCTGAGCTCTGCCGTTGACCGGCATTTTTTCCGAATCAGCCGCTGCACCGCTGCCAGCTCCTGCTCCGCCGCCTGATCTCCGGCTTCCCGGTAGGCAGCCATCGCTACCTGTACATCCTCCCGGCGCACGCCTCTCTGGTACAGCTTCTGCTCAATCTCCCGAAGGGACTTAATGCCCGCATAACGCTGAATCATCCTGTCTGCAAAGCGCCTGTCATTGAGAAAATCATAGCTTCGGAGAAATTCCATGGTCTCGTCTATGATATCCTCCGGATAACGGCCGGAGGCCCGCAGCTTCTCCCGAAGCCGGGCCTCCGTTTTTTCTGCATCCGTAATGAGATAGAGGCAGCGCTCACGGCAGCGGCGCAGAAGCCGCTCCCTCTGTTCTGCTGCCCTGTCATTCGAAAGCCCTGGTGCATCCGCGACTTGCATGGCAACGCCGAAATCATCATCGAAGTCAGTCTCTTCCTCCGCCTCTGTCACACCGAAATCCCGGCGGAAGTCCTCCATGCTCTTCATGTCTTAGAACAGCTCCTCATTTTCCTGCTCTTCCGCAGCGGCATCGGCAGACACATTCACAGTCTCTGCCGGTGCTGCCGGCTGCTCGGCTGCCGGCAGATCATCGGCCGCCAATCCGTACTTTTCCCGTACCTTGTTTTCAATTTCCGTCAGCAATGCCGGATTCTGCTTCAGATACTCCTTCGCATTTTCACGGCCCTGGCCGATCTTACTGCCGTTGTAGGCAAACCAGGCGCCGCTCTTCTCCACAATATTCTCGTTGACTGCCAGATCCAGCACATCGCCTTCCTTGGAAATGCCGCTGCCGAAGGTAATGTCAAACTCGCACTGCTTGAAGGGCGGTGCAATCTTGTTCTTCACCACCTTGACCCGAACACGGTTGCCGGAAGCGTCTCCGTTCGTCTTCAGAGTCTCAATGCGGCGGATGTCCAGACGCACAGAGGCATAGAACTTGAGTGCCCGGCCGCCGGTGGTGGTCTCGGGGTTTCCGAACATGACGCCAACCTTCTCACGAAGCTGATTAATAAAGATCAGAATACAGTTCGACTTGGAAATGATGGAGGTCAGCTTCCGCAGCGCCTGGGACATAAGTCTCGCCTGAAGGCCCACATGAGAATCGCCCATGTCGCCGTCAATCTCCGCCTTCGGCACCAGTGCCGCCACGGAATCGATGACCAGAATGTCGATGGCACCGGAGCGCACCATGGTCTCGCAGATCTCCAGCGCCTGCTCACCGGAATCCGGCTGGGAAATGTAGAGATTATCGATGTCCACTCCGATGTTCTCCGCATACTTGGGATCCAGGGCATGCTCCGCATCAATAAAGCCCGCAATACCGCCCCGCTTCTGCACCTCTGCCACCGCATGAAGGGCCAGTGTGGTCTTACCGGAGGACTCGGGTCCGTAGATCTCTATGATACGGCCCTTCGGAAAACCGCCGGCACCCAGCGCGATATCCAGTGAAAGTGAACCGGTGGTCACGGTTTCAATGTTCATGTTCAGTCTGGACTCGCCCAGCTTCATGATGGAGCCCTTGCCGAAGTCCTTCTCAATCTTTGTCAGTGCCACATCCAGTGCCTTCATTTTCTCTTCATGGTCCTGGTTCGGGTTGACGGGTGCCTTTGATGCTGCCTTTGCTGCCATTTTGTTTCTCCTGTTCTATTGTACAAGCTGATGGGATGCCGCTTGATTAAACATATGTTCCAACTGCATTCAGTTTATCACAAACATACGTTATGTCAAGAGTGGACTCGATATGAATCCGGTTGTGAAATAAAGAAATAAAAGAATGATAAAAAAAGAATAAACCACCGGAGACCCTGCAAGCTGAGCCTGCGTCGATCCCCTGTGGTTGTATCATAGCATAACACCTCTTATTTTCCTATACTCTTTATTCAGATATGATGCCCTTCTCTACAGCCATATGGTAATCGTATACTGCCTGGCTGTAATTCATCCTTGCCGTTTCCACAGCATTGGCCTTGTTGAGGTAATCGAGCTGCAGACCGTCATACTCAGCCCGACCCACGAGTCCCACCGCATCCATGCGGTCCGCCCGTTCCTTCTTGGCCTTGGCAAGCTCCGCCGAGGTCTGGGCTGCCGTATATTCCGCCTGCTTCTGCTTCACACTTTCAAGAAGTGAAGTCATCCCGATGCGGATTTCCTGCTCCGAGGCGGCAATGCTGATTTCTCGGTTGTCCCAGGTGGTGAAGTCTTCATCCTTGATCCGGGAAGCCGTGCCGTACTGACTGTTCTTCTGCTGCGCGGCCTGGATATCGCTCTCCAGATTTCGTCCCGCCGCGAAATCCAGCGGATACTCCGGCACTGCGCCGAAGCTGATGCTCTTGTAGCTCGTCGTATTCCATCCGAGTCCCGTACCGATGGTCCGTTTCAGTGTATCCATGGCATTTTCGATCTTCTCGAGATTGATCTTTGCTCCGTTCAGATTGAGAAGCGCACTCTGCACGTCTGCCGCCGTAGCCGCACCGCTCGCCTGTTGCTTCTGCACCTTCTCATAGGAGGCCTGGTACATCGCAATCTGCTGATTCAGCAGCTTCTGATTCAGCTCAAGCCCCTTATAGGTATAGATCGCCGACTGGTAACCGTAGGTCATCTGCTGCTTCGCCGAATAGTAGCCCGAGGCGATGGAGGAAACGATCTGCTGCTTCGTCTTCGCCAGATTCGTACCGCTGCCGCCGGCGGTATTCTCGTTCCAATAGGCAGAAATCTGGTTCAGCGCCAGCTTTTTCTGCTTTCGCAGTGCGCTGATCTGCTGGTTCAGCTGCTTCCGCGTCTCGCTGTCCGTGGTTTCATCCCGCAGGGCCGTGAGCTCCTCAATGCCGTCGTCAAAGTCATCCTTTGCCTCCTGATAGTTATCCTGAAGCGCCGCGTAGACATCATCAAAGGAAGACGTCATATTTTCCGTCGTGCTCTTCTGCAGCTCGGCAAGCATGCTGTAATTCTCCACCAGCTCGCCCACCTCATCAAAGTCGATGACATTGTCCTGGAGGTTCCAGCTGCTCTCCGCCGCATAGACCGGCACAGCCGCGCCGAAGACATTAGCCGAAAGGACAAGTGCCGAGAAGGCCGCAAAAGCCGTATGCCGAAATGTTTTTTTGTTTAATGTCTTCATTTCCGCTTTCTCACCCCGTCCTTAGCTCTGGTCCGCCGTAGCGAGACCGTTGACGGCCGCCACATAATCATAGTAGGCAGTGGCCAGACTGTATTCCGCAATTTTCGTGGACAGCGCCGCCGTGTCTGCCGTATACTGGGCGTCCTCCAGATCCCGGGCACTGGCAGATCCCACATTACAGTTCCGCTGCACCTTCTGCAGGGTGTTCTCCGCATTGGACTGCGTCAGCTGCGCCTGTGCCAGGGAATTCTGGGCCTGCCGCACCGCCTGGGAGCGGGAAATCATGTCAGATCTCACCGCCTGCTTCTCATTTTCAATGGTGGTGCTCAGGCTGCTCCTGCTGCTGTCCGCCTCAGAAACCGCCAGCTTCCGCTCGTTGATCGCGATGGAATAGTTGTTTGCCAGAGCCGTCTTTGTATCCGCCTCCAGCTCCATGGCGGAGAGCTGCGCCTCCGTGGGCATCGGCACGGCACAGAGTTCCGGGCTGTCGTTATACTTCCAGCCAAGATTCACGCGGATCAGCTGCAGACTCTTGTTTCTGGACGTCTCATCCGACTGCACCGTCAGCTTCGCCTGCTCAGCGCTTTCCTTCGCCGCCAGCGTATCCAAATTGGTGGCACTGCCCACCGCCTGTTTTCGCTGCGCAGTCTCATACTGGGTCTGCAGGTGCTTTTCCGTCAGCTTATCCATCTCCAGCTGCAGTCCGGAGGAATAATAATTAATGATGGACTTCCGAATGGTTTCCGTGCTGGTGAGCTCGGTCTTACAGATAGTGAGCTTCGCCGCCTCCCGGTCCGTGGACTGCTCCGAGCTGTCCACAGTGGTCTGTGCGCTGCTTACCTGCTGCTGCATGGCCGCAAGGGCCTCCTGCAGGGCATTGCCGTTCGCAGCTGCCACAGCATCCGTATAATTGTCATCAATGGCACCCAGCGCCGCCTCATAGTCAATGTTGTAGGCGCCGTTATGATCCTGCTGCCGGAAAGTGATCCAGGCATTGGATACCGTGGGATTGTACTCATGCACCAGGTCCTGAAGCTCGTCCCACTCGATCTTGTTGTCCCGCAGCTTCGCCCACTCCTCGGCGCTCCGCTCTCTGTCGAAGGATGCCTGATGCGGCGTGACGGAGACATTTGCGCTGATGGCCGCCAGCGCCTGTGTATTCCCGGCGAGCAGCAGCACGAGGGCTGCCGCTCCGGTCTTCTTCAGAAATTTAGTCATAGCTCTCTCCTTCGGAATAATACCACTCCTCGCGGAAGGTTCTCTCTTCACCAAGCCGACGTTCCACCTCAGCTTTGGCATCCTTTCCCTGCATATATCCGGCACTCGGAATGTCTTTCCGGAGATTCTGCTTCTTCCGGCTCATCAGCTCATAGTAAACCGGCAGCATCAGAAGAGCGAGGACAGTAGAGGCCGTCAGACCGCCGACATCCACCAGTGCGAGACCGCTCATCATTTCACCGTTGTCGCCGAAGCCGATGGCCATAGGCACCATGGATACCACGGTGGTCAGTGTCGTCATCAGGATCGGGCGGAGACGGGTCGCACCGGCCTCAATCAGCGCCTTGTTCAGCGGCATCTCTTCCTTATACTGGTTTACCGTATCCACATACAGAATACCGTTGTTTACCACGGTTCCGACGAGCATCAGGAAGCCGAGCAGCGATACCATGGAAATGGAGGAATTACACAGCCACAGTAGGCCGAATGAACCGATCAATGAGAACGGAATCGTCGTCATCACCATGAAGCTGTAGCGCATGGACTCAAACTGTGCCGCCATGACCACGAACACCAGGAAGATGGCAATGGAAATGGCCATGCCGAGAGAACGGAACTCCTCATTCATTCGGGTGGTCATCGTGCTGGCCGCCTTCTCCACATCGTCATTGAGGTAATGACTCACCACCTCTTTGTCAATGTCGCGCTGCGCCGTTGCTGTTGCCGCTTCTGTATAATCCGCGGAGATCGTTGCCTGATACTTACGGTCCACACGGGTAATGCTGGCAGGCGAATCCTCGAAGACGATGTCCGCAATGTTGTCAAGCTTGACACTCGTACCGGCCGCCGTCGTCAGCATGATGTTCTTTACCTTTTCCAGACTGTCATAATCGCCGTCCGGGTACTCCACCATCACGGAAACACTCTGACCGTCCACATCCATGGTCATGGCTTCCTTGCCGGAGAGCATCATATTCACGGTCTGTCCCACCTGCACCGGTGCCAGACCCTCGGCTGCTGCCTTGATGGGATCCACCTTGATCTTCACAAGCGGCGCCGCATTTTCCAGACTGGAATGCACGGCTGTCACATCATCTCTTGCCTGCAGTGCGGATACGATTTCATCCGAAGCCTCCTTCAGCTTGTCATAATCCGCCGCCTGCAGAATCGTCTCATAGGTCTTTTGATCACTGGACATGGAGGACATCATGCTGGAGGACTCCACGGTAATCACCGCATTGGGCGTGCCGTCCAGCTTCTTCCGCCAGTAATCTGCTTTGTCCGCCGTCTTCATGGAACGGTCGTCCTTCAGATAAACCGTCACCGTCGAGCTGCCGCCACTGTAAACAGCCATCAGGCCGGAGCCGCCGCTCTGCACCATATACCGATCCGTGTCCTCGTCTGCAGCCACCATATTCTCGATATCCGTGAGAATCTTGTCAACCTCCTCGATCTTCAGATCCGGACGAGTCTCTACGGAAATGCTGATGGTGCCCTCATCGGTCTGCGGCATCAGCTCCACCTTGAGGTGCGCCGCCATGACAAAGGAAAGCACGAGCAGCAGAATTGTAGTCAACATAACGAGCTTCTTCCGGCGCAGCAGCTTCTCCATGACCGCACGATAGGCATTCTGCATTGCCCGGACACCCTTATAGGCAGGTGCCTTGGTGTTCTCCTTCGGCTTATAGTAAACATAGCAGAGCGGCACAATGGAAATGGCCGAAATCAACGAAGCCACCATACAGAATACGATGGTGAATCCCAGCGGTGCGAAGAACTGACCGGAAAGGCCGTTCATAAAGCCCAGCGGGATAAATACCACGCAGGTGGTGACCGTCGAACCGAACACCGAGCCGCCAACCGTCTTGATCGAATCAATGGCTGCCTCGCGGCGAGTTCTGCCGTTGGCGTCCGAATACCGGTCCATCGCACGGAAGCAGGCCTCCAGCACAACAGTAGAGTTGTCCACCATCATGCCGACGCCCAGCACAAGTGCGGACATCGTAATCATGTTCAGAGAATAGCCCATCGCCCACATGAACACCAGCGCGCCCAGAATGGAGATCGGGATAGAAGTGCCGACAATGAGGGAGGCCTTCCAGTCTCCGAAGAAAATGTAGATGATGGCCATGGAAATGATGATGGCCATGATCATGGTCTCAAACACACTGGAGAGTGAGCTCTTAATGGTATCTGCGGTATCGTTGATCACCACGATTTCAAGCTCCGGATCCGCAGCCTGCAGCTTCTCGATCTCCTCCTGCACCTGCTCCGACAGGGTTACGGCAGAATCCTCCTGCACCTTCGTGATACCGAGGGTAATGGTATCGTTTCCGTTGTAGCGGCCGATGGCGCTCTTGTCCTCCAGCGCTGTGCTGATGTCTGCAACATCCTTCAGATAAATCGTATTGCCGTTTCCGGTGACGATGGGCAGACTCTTCAGACTCTCCACATCATCATAGCTCACACCGGTGGTGACGGACAGATCCTGACTGCCAACGCCGGTGCTGCCGGCCGGATAGCTGAAGTCCGCACTGCTCATGGCAGAAACCACGGAGCTCATCGTGAGATGATACTGGCTCAGCTTATCCGCCCGGAGCTGTACCCGCACATACTTGGCCTGACCGCCGCTGGAACTGATAGAAGCCACTGTGGACAGCTTCTCGAACTCCGGCTTAATGTCATTTTCCACGTAGTTGTACATGTTCTCCTGCGACGGGTTGTTGACAGCCAGCGTCATAGAAGCCTGTTCATTGATGTTCATCTCCATGAAGGAGGGATCACCGGCATCATCCGGCAGGGAGGATTTCAGCGAATCCACCTTTTTCTTCAGCTCATCATAGGCCTCGTCCATGTCCGTACCGTAATTGTAGCGGATCATGACCAGAGAATAGTTTTCACTCGAGGAGGACTGGATCGTATCCACATTGGACAGCACCGCTACGCCGTCCTCGATGGGCTTCGTCACCAGCTCCTTCACATCCTCCGGTGAAGCGCCCGCATAGGTCGTGCTGACGATCATCATCGGATAATCCATGTCGCTCATCAGCTCCAGCTTCGAATTCATCAGCGACATCGCGCCGAAGAAAATGAGGCAGAGCACGCAGAGGAATGTGGTCACCGGCCTCCGCAGGACAAATTTCGTTATTTTTTCCATCTCTTCTGCCTCCGGCTTATGCTGCGCTGCTCTCTGTCTCCGGGGAAGCCACGGCCTCCGTCTCGCCGACATTTGCCAGGTTCACACCGGCGCCGTCATAGAGCTCGTTGGTCCAGCTGCTCACAACCTCATCAGTCGCATTCAGACCGTCCAGCACCTGCGCACTCTCCTCGTTCTGAATGCCGAGCGTCAGCTCCTGCTTATGCACAAGACCGTCCGCATAGACGTAGACATAAGGATTTCCGTTGGAATAGTAAATGCAGTCGAGCGGAATCAGACTGGTATTTTCCGCATGCTCGTTCACCACCGTAAGCTTCGCTGAACTGCCGTCCGCCAGTGTCTCCGCATCCGCAAGAGTCGCCTTCACCGGGAACAGACCGGTCTGCGCATTCACCACACGACCCACATCCGTGATCGTGCCCTCATAAGTGCCGCCGTTTTTCTCCACTGTCACCGTCTCGCCAAGTTCCAGATTCTCCATGACATCTTCAGTCACGTTGAAATTCAGCGTCTTGGCGCCCGTGCCGGTCAGAATGCAGAGCTGGGACTGCTGGGACACCATGGCATTGATGGTCACGTCCTTGTTCTGGATCGTGCCGTCTGCCGGTGCCGTCACCGTCGCATACTCCACCTGGGTGTCGTAATTCAGCTTCGCACTGGCTGCCTGAGCCTCTGCCGCATCCGCCTGCGCCTTGGTGGACTCATAATCCTGGGCGGAAATGTCGCCGGCCTCGTAGAGGGGGGTCATACGGCTGAGGGCGTCCTTTGCTGTGGTAGCGCTGACATTGGCCTGCTCCAGCGTATACTTCGCCGCATCGATCTGCTTCTGGTTGTCGATCTTCACAATCGGATCTCCCTTATGCACGAACTGACCGTTCTCCACATAGCACTCCAGCACCTCGCCGGCCGCCTTCGGCATCACCGCATAGGTATCCGAGGGCTCCACGGTGCCCATCAGGGAAATGTCGTTGGCGATGCTTCCCTGGCTTATGCGCGTCAATGTCACAGACGGAAGCTCCTTGGTCTGGATTTCCTCTGCCGGCTGCATCATGCGCTGTGCCACAAGCACAACGACAGCGACAGCAACCACCGCACAAGCGGCAATTTTAATTCCTTTTTTCATTCTGCTCTCCTCTCCTTCGAGCAGGCGCCGTACCGGAAGTAATCCAGTATGGTCCTGTACTTTTTCTGAATTTTTTCCACATCCTCCTCATCATGCACCAGACTGCCCATCAGGGCCATCATGGTGAGTCCGATCAGCATCTGAAACAGCGTTTTCAAATCTTCAAACGATCGATTCAGGTTCATGGTCTCCGGATCAATGTGCGCGAGCATCCAGCGAAATTCCTCCTCGGAATGCAGATGCTGCTCCATTCTCTCCTTCGAAAAGCCTTCCCCTTTAAAAAGCTCACTTTCGTGGCCGCAGCCGGCATTGGTCAGAATCCGGATGTTCTGCTGTATAACCGCCTCGTTACGATGCGAAAGAACCATCGCAAACCAGCTGTCCATCGCCTTCCAGATGTCTCCCTTTTCCTGCAGAAGACAGTCCCGCAGGGAGGAAAACATCATTTTCCAGTTGCAGCGGAAAATATAGGCCAACAGATCCCGCTTGTCTTCAAAATAGGTATAGAAGCTTCCCCGGGAAATGTCTGCCTCCTGAATGATCTTATTGATCGATACATTCTCGAAGGGCACCCGGGCAAACTCATCCATGGCCGCCTGCATGATCCGCTTCTGCTTTTCTTCACTGAGCTTCAAAAAACGCTCACTTGGCATGACTGCTCCTTTCCTGTTTTGCTCTTTTTATCGCAGTGACAGCTTGTCACTTTCAAATCTCTCATAGTATAGTGACAACTTGTCACTCCTGTCAAGAGCGACGCTGCCCGTAAATGCTGAACTAAATCTGAAATCTTTGTGAAATATTTTTGTTTTTACGGATTTTGAAAAAATCCTCTGTGGATGTACTTGCGGAAAAACATAGAACTGGGTAAAATAGCAGAAAAAGAATTGTATACAAAACTCAATGACAGCTTGCTTGACACATGGAGGTTGCATGGACAGCTTAAAACTGCAGGCCTACGGGAAGATCAACCTGTCACTGGATGTTCTCCGTCTTCGGGACGATGGCTACCATGATGTCCGCATGATCATGCAGTCTGTTCGGCTGCATGACAGCATCAGCATCCGCCGGAGCCGACAGCCGGGCATCCGTCTGAAAACGAATCTTCCGTTTCTGCCTGTGAATGAAAACAATCTGATGTACCGCGCCGCTCAGCTCCTGATGCAGGAGTTTGACATACAGGACGGTGTGGACCTCTCCCTTCGAAAGGTGATTCCCGTGGCGGCCGGCATGGCCGGCGGCTCCTCAGATGCCGCCTCCGTGCTCTACGGCATGAACCGCATCTTCCGCCTGGGTCTCACACTGAAGGATCTCGAGGCGCGCGGGGTGAAGCTCGGAGCGGATATTCCCTTCTGTCTCCGGCGGGGCACCATGCTTTCCGAGGGAATCGGCGAGGTGCTGACCGCACTGCCGCCCATGCCCCGCTGCCGCATCGTACTGGCAAAGCCCGGTATCTCGGTATCCACAAAATACGTTTATACCAATCTGCACGTTTCGGAACGTCCCCCGGAGACCCATCCCGATGTGGATGCCGCCATTGACGCCCTGCAGCAGCAGGATCTCTCGGCGCTGTCCGGCAGTCTCGGAAACATCCTGGAAACCGTAACCTGCGAGGCCTACCCCGAAATTGAAGAGCTGAAAAAGCTGATGCGGGAATCGGGGGCCATGAACGCCATGATGTCCGGCTCCGGTCCTACGGTCTTCGGCATCTTCCGGGATCCGGCAAAGGCCGAAAGCTGCTACCGGCTGCTGCGCTACGGCCGGGGCAAGCGCCTTGCCAAGCAGGTCTATCTGACAGAACCATACAATCCAAAGGTCTGAACTATAAAGGGAGAAGAGTACTATGAGTGATTTTACGGTAAACATGAATGAGTATCTGCCGCTTCGGGATCTCGTCTTCAACACCCTGCGGCAGGCTATCCTGAAGGGAGAGCTGAAGCCCGGGGAGCGGCTTATGGAAATCCAGCTGGCGGAAAAGCTGGGCGTATCCCGTACCCCCATCCGTGAGGCCATCCGGAAGCTGGAGCTGGAGGGTCTGGTGCTGATGATCCCCCGCCGGGGTGCCGAGGTCGCCAAGATCTCCCACAAATCTCTCCAGGATGTGCTGGAGGTGCGCGGCGCACTGGAGGCACTGGCCACGGATCTGGCCTGCCAGCGCATCACAGACGAGGAGCTGGAGGATCTGCGAAAGGCCCAGGAGAATTTCAAGAAGGCTGTAGAGTCCGGTACGGAAATGCAGATTGCCGAAGCAGACGAGGCCTACCACGACATCATCTACAACGCTTCCAATAATAAGCGTCTGGTGCAGATGATCAACAACCTCCGGGAGCAGATGTACCGCTATCGTCTGGAGTACATTAAGGACGAGGCCCAGCGAGGCATCCTGATCTCTGAGCACGAGAATATTCTGGAAGCTATCCGTATCCGGGACGTCATCCGTGCCCAGGCCCTTATGAAGGAGCATATCGACAATCAGGAAATGACGGTTTCCCGCAATCTGGAGGATGAGGAAGAAGCCCCGAAGAAATAGAGTTCATTCAGCACTCCATCGCCACAAAAAGCCGACAGTGGTTTAACCAAGCAATCTTGGTTTCCGCTGCCGGCTTTTTCTCGATATGCTGATTTTATTCCAGATATGATCCGAAATGCAGCTTCTTGCCGGTCTGCCGATGGTAGTCCCGGAAGCGAAGCAGCAGATTCCAAAGACAGTACAGCACCGTCACCAGGAAGGCAAAGAGCGGCGTGCCGCCTGCATACAGCATACAAATCCCATAGATCACCATCATAAGCACCGTGATGCCGACGAAGCCCCTGGTGTTCGCCAGCTCCTTCTTCCGGTAGCGCACCAGCGTCAGCATGAAGCCGTAATAAGCGAACATGCAGAGTATCAGAAAGATCAGACGGCTGTTCTGATCAATGCCCTCCCGGGCTCCCAACTCCAATGCGATAGTGGTGGTGTTGATGGCACAGATCAGAAAGACATGACGGGTGAGATAACCGAGGCCGCTGGTCTTCTGCCGGTGGTATAAGGCATTGTCATAAAAAAAGCCATAGGACAGGAACATGAGCACCACCACCAGGAAGGCACTGACATTCATGAGCACCTGCTCTCCCCCATCGAAATAAGCAGAGATGCCGATGATCATTTCGCCGAAGGTCAGAATCACCAGGAGCAGCACCCGCTCGGAGAGATGCGGAAAGTCCACTGGCCGCAGCTTATAGTAGCGGTACTCAAACCACTTAGCCGCGAAGCCGAAAAGCAGCACCAGCGGTGAAATCAAAATCCCCGTCATCTGGTATACAGGAATGGTCACGAAGGCCAGTCCCGCCTGAAACAGCTCCGCCGAGCAGTTGCTCTGCAGAATGTGCCGGTCCACATCGTCAATGTGGCTGCCGTGCCGAAGCTTGTCCAGACTGCGGTAGCTCAGATTCAGCATAATGCAAGCCCAGGCCACATGATAGCGGACATAGTGGGCCGTCCAGTCCAGCAGGGAATCGGACGCCATATAATACAGAAAATACATGTTGATGAGGATGCTGATGTAGTCCCGCAGGGATTTCCTGCCGTAGCGGTTAAAAAACATGGTGGAGAAGAACCAGACCTGCACCGCCACCATCATCAGGAAGAAAAAGGAGCCCAGCAGTGCCGCCGAGGGAAATCCCTCCTCCACATGATGAAACAGAGAATTGATGGAGCGAAAACTGTATACAAAAATCAGGTCAAAAAAAAGTTCAATGTATTCCACCTTCTTCTCGATCTTCTTTGGCTGCTCCGCCGTCAGCTCTGCTCCGTTCTTTTCTGTTTTCTCCATAATACTCCCCCTGCCGCAATTCCTGCATCTTTCCCGCGCCGCATCACCCTGGTTTCCCTCGAGCACCTGCTGCCGAAGACATTATCCCAGCCTTCAAATCTGCACAATTTTTTCGTTCGAGTTTCAGATCTTTTGTTCAATGTTACCATGGCATATCTATTCCGCTCAAGAACAAAATTCCATACAATGTTCTTTTTCCCGGAACTTCGTCAGTTTCCCTATTGTAAAGTCCGCGAAATGATTTATAGTAGGTGTGTTTACTGAGGAAATAGGGAGGATGTATACCAATGACCGAATTTAAGCCTGTAAAGGAAGGCAAGGTTCGTGAGATCTACGATCTCGGCGAGAACCTGCTGATGGTAGCAACAGACAGAATTTCTGCTTTCGATGTGATTCTCAACAATCAGATCACAGACAAGGGAAAAATTCTGACACAGATGTCCAAGTTCTGGTTTGATCTCACAAAGGATGTGATCCCGAACGATCTGGTATCCGTAGATACCAAGGACATGCCGGAATTTTTCCGGAACGAGCAGTTCGAGGGCAGATCTACCCTCTGCAAGAAGCTCACCATGATCCCCATCGAGTGCATCGTGCGGGGATACATCACCGGCTCCGGCTGGGAAAACTACAAGAAGGACGGCACCATCTGCGGACTGAAGCTGCCGGAGGGTCTGAAGGAGTGCGAGAAGCTGCCTGAGCCGCTGTACACACCTTCCACCAAGGCGGAGCTTGGCGACCATGACGAGAACATCAACTTCGAGCAGTCCATCGAGGTGCTGGAGAAGGCCTTCCCGGGTCACGGTGAGGAGATTGCCGTAAAGATCAAGGATGCCACCATCGCTGTATACAAGAAGTGCGCCGACTATGCACTGAGCCGCGGCATCATCATCGCCGATACCAAGTTTGAGTTCGGTCTGGACGAGCAGGGTAATGTTGTTCTTGCGGATGAAGTGCTGACTCCGGATTCCAGCCGTTTCTGGAGACTGGAGGGCTATGAGGCCGGCAAGGGACAGGCTTCCTTCGACAAGCAGTTCGTACGGAACTGGCTGAAGGCTAACCCGGACAACAACGATACCCTTCCTCAGGAAATCGTGGACAAGACCATTGCACTCTACAAGGAAGCATATACCATGCTGACCGGTGAGACACTGTAACACAAAATGCAGGAACCAAAAAACAGCTTCCCTTTCGGGAGGCTGTTTTTTGTTGTCATGCCTGCACAAGGCCGCATCGGCTCATCTCACCACTCTTGCATTTCCGCCGCCGGCCAATGCTTCCACTTCTTCCTTCGTGGCCATGGAATTGTCTCCCGGGGTCGTGGTCACCAGCGCCCCGTTGGCCGCGCCCAGCTCCACCGCATACTGAGGATCTCCCGTTGTCATGAGACCATAGATCAGACCAGAGGCGAAGCTGTCTCCGCCGCCGACACGATCCAGTACCGGTATATTTTTATACTCCCGGGAGGAATAAATTTCTCCGTCTGCCCAGCAAAGTGCTGACCAGTCGTTGCAGGAAGCGGAATGTACAGTGCGAAGCGTCGTACCCACTACCTGCAGATTGGGATATTCCTTCACCGCCTCCTGGATCATTTTCCGATAGCCCTCCAACGGCAGGATTTCCCGGTTCTTCTCCTGTCCTTCGACACTGAGTCCCAGGCAGTCTGTAAAGTCATGCTCATTGCCCAGAATCACATCCACATACTTCACAGCCTCCCGGTTCACCTCCTGTGCCCGTGCATTGCCGCCGTTGGCGGACCAGAGGGAAGCCCGATAGTTCAGATCATAGGACACCAGTGTACCGTATTTCTTTGCGGTCCGGATGGCCTCCAGCATCGTCTCCGAAGACTGCGCAGACAGTCCCGCATAAACACCGCCGGTATGGAACCAGCGAACCCCCAGCGTACCGAAGAGATAGTCAAAATCAAAGTCCTCCGGACGCGCCTTGGAAATGGCGGTATTGAAGCGGTCCGAGCATCCCTTGCTTCCCCGGACACCGAAGCCGCGCTCCGTGAAATTCAGGCCGTTCCGACAGCTTCTGCCAATACCGTCGGTCTCCATCCAATGGATCCAGCTGCTGTCCACGCCGCCCTGGAGAATGAAATCCTCCACCAGATGGCCCACGTCATTGTCTGCCAGAGCCGTCAGCACCGCCGTCCGCAGGCCGAAGCACTTCCGCAGGGAGCGGATCACATTGTACTCACCGCCGCCCTCCCAGACACGAAACTGCCGCGCCGTGCGAATCCGATCCTCGCCGGGATCCAGCCGCAGCATCACCTCTCCCAGAGATACCGCGTCATATCGGCACTCCTCTGCCGGTCTTAATTTCAGCTCCATAGCCACCTCCGTTTTTCACATATGTTTAAAAAGCATACCATACTTGCCAAAGGAAGTCCACATTTGCGGATTTGTTCTGTCCATTTCGCATAGAAGAAGGTATAATAAAGGCATCCATTAGATTATAGAGGTAAAAAACTATGCTGCTTTCTCATCAACAGAAGGACATCGATTTACAGGAGGACTGGCCGATCCGCTTTTATGAGAGCAAGGATCCGCTGGCCAGACTCGAAGCTCTGGAGTCCCGCCTCCGTGAGCTTCCCGAAAACACAGAGGAGCATACGCGGCGTGAGATTCTGCTGAAACGCTTCCCGGAGCTGAAGAGCGGAAAACAGCCGGAACGTGACGGCTTCATTGCCGCCTGGATGATGCTCCTCATTGTAGGCCGCAGCGGCGTGAATTTCCTGAATCGGAAGAAACTGAAAAAGGACATTGAGACTCAGCTCAATGCCCTCGGCATTCTCAACTGCAGCACCGATCCTGCTCTTCTCGCCCGGGAATGGGAAAGCTTCGCTGCACTCTGGATTGAAACCTGTGTACAGGACCGTACCTATACCTCCACTGCCTTCGGCATGTTCCGCCTGAAGGACGACAGACTGGCATCTAAGATTGCTGCGGAAATCGACGAAGCCACCCGGCTTATCCCCGCAAAGTTCGGCTACGAAGCAGAATGCGCCGACTTCCGGACCGTCGTGATCCGCTGCTTCGAGCAGCGCATCGAAAACGGCGCCTATTACTGGCAAAGATACATGTCGGCTCAGGAATAAATCCGGTTCAGAAGCTCCTCTACATCCACCTCATAGCCCTCGGGATCCCGGGGATTGAGGCGCACGTGCACCGTCTGTCCCACAACCTCCCGTCCGGGATACTCATCCAGCTCATCACTGGTGAGGTCCTGGGTCGCTCCGGTCTGGGGATCCGTATAGCGGCAGATGAGGAAATAGCTCATGCCCGTATCCGCTCCGAGGCGGAGACTTCGGCTAACCCCCAATACCGTGGCATCCACTGTACCGCTCCTGCCATCCAGAATCTGCGGCACCCGGTTGCCTTCGGCGTCCGCTTCATCCAGATTGATCTTAAAGAAGACCTGCCGCCCGAAGAATCCGGTCTGTCCGCCGCCCAGAAGGTAGAAGCCCGGCAGCAGCAGAATCGCCGCCAGAATGCTTCCCGTGGCAAATGGCCCCGTCTCCTTCTCCCAAAAGCTCATATACCAGCCAATCAGAAGGCACAGCACCGCCGCCAGGATCAGCAAAAGCGCTATCCGGCGGTTTTTTGAATCATTCTTATCCTTATTCATCCATTCTCCTGTATACTTCATTCACCATAATTCTTTTCCCACTGACATATGATATCCTCAATTTCCTCATCTGTGAAGTCATTTATCAAGTGGGCTTCGCGACAGCTTGGCTGTCGAGTGCCCACTTGATGTCTCAGCGGCGAGCGTGTCAGAGACTCTGCGTCAGCAGAGTCCTCCTCTTCCGCTCCGGGCTCAGCGGAAGCTTCGCTTACGGGGCGCCCGGAGCGATCTGTGTTG
>CAZJQX010000048.1:12723-16893 GCA_964548305.1 uncultured Lachnospiraceae bacterium | reverse complement strand
ACTTCATCGCACAGTTTCCTGTCGAAATCAACGCATTTTTGCAAAAAGTTCGTGTAAATTTGCGTGAATTTTTTGCAAAAAATCGCACTAAATGACACGAACTATTGTTTCGCAAGGCAGATATACAGTAAAAACAAGGTTTTAGTGCAACTCCAATGCAGAGTTCACAGCAAGTTGAATTAAGATACGCAAAAGAAGGGAGTGGCATCAGCCACTCCCTTCTTCTATCATGTGTGCTCCTGGGCGGATTCGAACCGCCACTACTGGCGTCGGAGGCCAGGGCTCTATCCATTAAGCTACAAGAACAACATGATGAATTATACTCTATGATGCTTCGAATTGCAAGCGCTTTTTCGCTTTTCCGAGCTTACTTTACCATCAGCTGACGGAACATATCGATTACCTGCTCCTTGGTGGCCTCTCTCGGGTTGCCCGGGTAGCAAGCATCATTCAATGCATCGGTAGCCAGCTGATCCAGTTCCTCTTCCTTGATCTTGTCCAGAGTCTCCGGAATGCCGACATCCTTGGACAGCTTCTTAACGGCATCAATGGCAGCCTGGCGATACTCCTCCTGGCTCATCTCATCTACACCCTGTACGCCCATGGCTCTGGCTACCTCACGCAGTCTCTCGCCGGTGTACTCCTTGTTGAACTCCATGGAGATCGGCAGGAACATAGCGCAGGCAACACCGTGCGGTGTGTCATAGTGAGCAGAAAGAGTATGTGCCATAGCATGGTCAATGCCAAGGCCTACATTGGAGAAGCCCATGCCGGCGATGTACTGGCCCAGAGCCATGCCCTCACGGCCCTCCGGCTCATTGTTGACAGCTGCCCGCAGGTTCTGTGAAATCAGCTTGATGGCCTCATAATGGAACATATCGCTGAGCTCCCAGGCTGCCTTTGTGGTATAACCCTCAATGGCATGTGTCAAGGCATCCATACCGGTTGCAGCGGTCAGCCCCTTCGGCATAGAAGACATCATCTCCGGATCAATTACGGCATATGCCGGAATGTCATGCTCATCTACACAAACAAACTTTCTTACCTTCTCCGGATCAGTGATAACATAGTTGATGGTTACCTCAGCGGCTGTACCGGCTGTGGTAGGAACGGCAATGGTCTTCACCGCATGATTCTTGGTGGGTGCCACGCCCTCCAGAGAACGCACATCAGCGAACTCCGGGTTGGTGATGATGATGCCGATGGCCTTTGCAGTATCCATGGAAGAACCGCCGCCGATGGTAATGATGGAATCAGCACCGGCCTCCTGGAATGCCTTCACACCATGCTGTACATTCTCGATGGTAGGATTCGGCTTGATATCGGAATACAGTGTATATTCGATGCCTGCCTCATCCAGAAGTGCAGTTACCTTTCCGGTGACACCGAACTTTACCAGATCCGGATCAGAGCAAACGAAAACCTTCTTGAAGCCCTCTCTCTGTGCAATGCCGGGGATCTCTGAAATGGCGCCCTTACCATGATAGGAAACTGTGTTTAAGACAATTCTGTTAGCCATGCTGCTACTCTCCTTTTGTGTGTGCTTTATCCGCAGCCGGAAAAAATTTTCGCTCCGGCCGAATGTTTGGTTTGTTAAACCATTGACAAATATAACACTTTAACCGAACAGATGCAATAGAAGGCTTTCGTTTCATATATCTTTCACAAAAAAAGATCGGCGTTCCGCAGATTAAGTCCGCACGAACACCGATCCGTACCTTATGCAAATGTCTTCAGCTTAAGATCCCAGCTTAATCGCGGCAACAACATTACCGTCAAAATCCAGTATGCGGTAATCGTCTCCGTCGAGAACGGCATATGTGTTGGGGTTGCCGCCCTTCGGAATAGATGTGGAGCCGGGATTCAGGTGATAGAAGGAAATACCGTCCTTCTCCAGCTTCTCCGCCTTCAGAAGATGCGTATGGCCGTGAAGCAGCACATCGCCCGCAGAAATGGGCGGCAGCTTCTCTTCATTATAAATATGGCCGTGGGTGGCGTAGATGGTATGGCCGTTGAGCGCCAGCAGTGCATAATCTGCCATCACCGGGAAGGACAGGACCATCTGATCCACCTCCGCCTCGCAGTTGCCCCGCACCGCATAAATGCGGTCCTTCAGGGGATTCAGCATGGCGATGACCTCCTTCGGAGCATAGTCCTTCGGCAGATCATTGCGGGGGCCGTGGTACAGAATGTCGCCCAGCAGAATCAGACGCTCTGCACCGCTTTCCTCAAAGCGCTCCAGCATTTTCCGGCACCAGTAAGCGGAGCCGTGAATATCGCTTGCGATAAAGTATTTCATTATTACATCCTTTCTGGAGCATCAAAGCCAAGCACGTGGATGCAGTCAGTGAGTACACGCCAGGTGAGCATCAGCAGCGCAAGATAGCCCTCTTTTTTCTCCTGATCCGGCTCTGCCAGAATCTTCACATCATGATAGAAGGAGTTGAACGCATTGGACAGAGAGAAAATATATGTGCAGATCTTATGCGGTGCAAGCTCCGTCCAGGCGCCCTTCAGCTCATCCTGATACCGGGCAAGAAGGGTCTCCAGCTCATGGCCGCTCTTCTCACCGATGGGCAGGATGCGGAAATCGCCGGCGTGAGCACTGATATAATCCTCCATGGACGCAATCTCCGTGCCCTGCTCCTTGGCGTACTTCCGCAGAATAGATCCGATACGCACGATGGTGTAGAGGATATAAGGGCCGGTATTTCCCTCGAAGGAGGTGAACTTGTCAAGGTCGAAAACATAATCCTTGGTGGCCTGATTGGACAGATCGCCATACTTTAGCGCTGCCAGACCGATGATTCTCGCATTTTCCTTCGCCTCGGCCTCCGGCATGTCCTCGCCTCGCGACTCCCGAATCCGCTCCAGCATCTTATCATTGGTGTCCTTAATCAGGCACTCCAAGCGCAGTACGCCGCCTTCACGGGTCTTGAAGGGCTTGCCGTCATTGCCGTTCATGGTACCGAAACCGATATAATCCAGCTTCGTCTCCGGCTTCACAAAGCCTGCCTTCCGGGCCACCCGGAAGAACTGGGTGTAGTGCAGTGCCTGACGGCTGTCCGCAATGTAAATGTAGCGTGTCGGCTGATAGAGCTTCTCACGCTCCAGAATGGTGCCCAGATCCGAGGTGGCATAAAGTGCCGCACCGTCGGACTTCCGCACCATACAGGGCGGCAGTTCCTTGGAATCTGTAGGCTCTGTGATGTCCACCACCAGGGCACCCTGGGATTCGTAAGCCAGTCCCTTATCGATGAGATCCTGGATCAGTCCCGGGATATAAGGCTGGGCATCAGACTCGCCCTTCCAGAGATCGAAGCTCACGTTCAGTGCGCCGTAGTTCTTCTTCAGGTCCGCAATGCTCACCGCCATGATCTGCTCCCAGACCTTGCGGTATTCCGGATCTCCGCTCTGCAGCTTCAGTGTCGCCTCATGCGCCCGTTCCGCAAACTCCGGATTGACCAGATTTCCGTCAGCATCCTTGGCCTTCGCCTTATTGGAAGCCGCCGGATAAATCTCCTCCAGCTCAGAAATGGTGAATGCCGAACCGAGTCTTCCCCGGTCCTCCAGCTCCGCGATAATGAGGCCCATCTGCAGACCCCAATCGCCGAGATGCGCATCGCCGATCACCTCGTTGCCCATCTTCCGGGCCAGACGCTTCACACACTCACCGATCACGGCAGAACGAAGGTGTCCCACATGCAGGGGCTTCGCAACATTAGCACCGCCGTAGTCAATGATGATCTTCTCTCCGCCCAGGGCATCGTTCAGTCCCAGGTTTTCCTCACGATTCATGCTGTTCAGGTAGTTGGTGAGGCAGGCCGGATTCATGTTCAGGTTAATGAAGCCGGGCATCACTGCCTCTGCCTTCGTGAACAGAGGGATTCCCTCCACTGTCGCTTCCTGCAGCTTCGCCACGACTTCATTGGCGATGTCGATAGGCTTCTTATGATACTGCTTGGCGCCCGCCATGGCACCGTTGCTCTGGTATTCGCATAAATCCGGACGGTTGGAAATGCTGACCCTTCCCAGGCTCTCGTCATAGCCCGCCTCGCGGAAGGCCTGCTGTACCGCCTCGGTTATCACGTTCTGTATCGTTTTCAAAATAGTCTCCTTTTAATATGGTAATCAGTAGGCTTTGCTCTCCGCAAAGCCTTTGATACGCTC
>CAZJQX010000048.1:0-12623 GCA_964548305.1 uncultured Lachnospiraceae bacterium | reverse complement strand
CGCTCTCGCAATTCTCATCAAAAAAGGTTTCCCATATCGGGAAACCTTCTCAAAAACGGATTTCTCCGCAGCTATGCAATTCTTTCGGACAAATTATCCTCTGGAAACGTACTCGCCGCTCTCAGTGGAAATGATGACCTTGTCTCCGATGTTGACGAACAGCGGAACCTGAATCTCAGCGCCTGTCTCAACAGTAGCCGGCTTGGTTGCACCGGTTGTTGTGTTGCCCTTTACGCCCGGCTCAGTATGTGTAACCTCGAGTGTCACCTTCAGAGGCGGCTCTACGGAGAATACCTTGCCCTGGTAAGAATCCACACGAACGGTCTCATTCTCCTTCACGAACTTCATGGAATCCTCAATCTGCTCATGAGAAAGGGCAATCTGCTCGTAGGTCTCGTTGTTCATGAAATTGTACATTGTGCCGTCATCATAGAGGTACTGCATCTCTACACGGTCAATATGTGCAGGCGGGAACTTCTCAGTCGGTCTGAAAGTCTTCTCAACCACGCCGCCGTTGATGACATTCTTCATCTTGGTTCTGACGAAAGCGGCACCCTTACCCGGCTTAACGTGCTGGAACTCGATGATCTGTACAACCTGTCCGTCGATCTCAAGTGTAACACCATTTCTGAAATCACTAGCTGATACCATAAAATCCTCCTAAATCAACAAAGTATTCCTTTGCTTCTGTTATTTATATCACAGGGCGCGCATCATGACGCGAGAATGTGTCATGAACCCATCCCCTCGATTTGCCCATAAATACTGAAATATTCTAATATAAAATCTGCCGCATTGCAAGGGTTTGTGCTAAAATGAGCGAAGAGTTCTGAAGCTGCATCGCTGCAGGCTTCAGAACAACTATGAAGGCTTTGCTTATCGCTGAGCCCGTTAAATAAAAACTTCCAAAGGAGATTTTATATGTCTGAATACAGCATTACCTCAGTTCTGCCCAATGACCGGTATCTTCGAGAGCGGGTGGATAATCTGCTGATCAAGGAGGGCATCCGTCGAGATGCCAACCTTGACTATACCGCTGCCATGCTGGATGACGATTACCAGGTCATCGCCACCGGCAGCTGCTTCGGCAACACTCTGCGCTGCATGGCAGTGGACAGCAGCCACCAGGGAGAAGGCCTGATGAATGACATCGTTTCCCACCTCATCGAGTATCAGTATTCCCGGGGAAACTACCATCTCTTCCTGTACACAAAATGCAATTCCGCCAGGTTCTTCGGCAGCCTGGGCTTCACGGAAATTGCCCGGGTAGAGGGGCAGATCGTCTTCATGGAGAACAAGCGCACCGGCTTTGAGAGCTACCTAAAGCGTTTGCAGACAGAAACCGAAACACAGCTGGCCGCGCTGCCGCATATCGGGGAAATGTCTTCAGACCGAAAAATCAGCGCTCTCGTCATGAATGCAAACCCCTTCACACTGGGACACCAGTATCTCGTGGAAACCGCAGCCAAGGCTTCCGATCTTCTGCACATCTTCATCGTTTCCGAGGAGCAGAGTCTGGTGCCCTTTGCGGTGCGGAAGCGGCTGGTGCAGGAGGGCACTGCACAGTTTGACAACATCATCTACCACGACAGCGGCTCCTACATCATCAGCTCTGCCACCTTCCCGGCCTATTTCCAGAAGAATGATGCAGCCGTCATCGAAAGTCAGGCACGTCTGGATCTCGCGGTGTTTAGCCGCATTGCAGAAAGTCTGGGCATTCAGGCACGTTTTGTAGGCTCCGAGCCCACCTCTGTGGTCACAAGCGCCTACAATGCCATCATGGCAGAGGAACTGCCTAAGCAGGGCATCGACTGCCGCATCATCGAGCGCAAGGAAGCTGACGGCAAACCCATCTCCGCTTCCACGGTGCGGAAAGCACTGCAGGAGGACGATCTCGCGCTGGTGAAGACGCTGGTGCCGGAAAGCACCTACCGCTTCTTCACATCCAGCGAAGCTGCTCCGGTGATTGCCGCCATTAAAAACGCAGGAGATGTGGTGCATTATTGATTAACTGAAAAAGCCGGCATGGAGTCTTCCATACCGGCTTTTTTGAATTCATGCAAAGTCCTCCGATTCGTTTCGAACTTTGCCTGATGCAAAGTCCTCCGCTACTCAAACTTCCCTGAATATTGGTCTACCTTGCCTTCGGCGGCATCCTTGAAAATTTCATCCATGGTATGCCAGCCCAGCACGGCGCACTTCACACGGGCGGGCATGTGGGAGATATCCTCCAGGATACCTGCCTCCTCCAGCTCCTCGTGCTCCTCTTCCGTGATCTTGCCCTTGATCATCCGCAGGAAGATCTCAGAGAGCCGCAGGGCCTCCTCCTTCTCTTTTCCGATGATCAGGTCGCACATCATGTCCGCACTGGCCTGAGAGATCGCACAGCCGTCTCCGTCAAAGGAGGCGTCCTCGATCACGCCGGCCTCGCTGACATTTAAATAAAGGACAATGTCGTCGCCGCAGCTGGGATTCACGCCCTCCAGAGAGTAGCTGGGGTTCTCCATCTTATGCTTATGGGCCGGGTGAATGTTATGATCCGTCAGCACCTCGTTGTAAAATGTATTAGTCGCCATATCCCATCTCTCCTCTGATCTTCTTCAGAACCTCCACGAAGCGGTAAACATCCTCCTCCGTGTTGTACAGTCCCAGACTGGCCCGGGTGGTGCTGGGCGTGCCCAAGAACTTCATCAAGGGCTGCGCACAGTGATGACCTGCCCGCACATCCACATCATAGGCATCGAAAATTGCCGCAATATCGTGCGGGTGTACACCGTCAATGGTGAAGGTCACGATGCCGTGATGCTTCTCCGGATCCTCTGAGCCAAGAATATGCACATGGGGCACCTTCTGCATTTCCGCCATCAGCAGCTTCGTGAGATGCAGCTCCCGCTCCTCAATACGATCCATGCCGATGGAGCGCATGAAGCGTACCGCCTCACCGATACCGACAGCACCGCCGGCATTAACCGTACCGGCCTCGAACTTATGGGGCAGCTCCGCCCAGGTAGCGCCCTCAGTGGTGACATACTCGATCATCTCACCGCCGAACAGGAAGGGCGGCATCTTCTCCAGCAGCGCCTTTCTGCCGTAAAGAGCACCGATACCCATGGGGCCGTACATCTTGTGACCGGACAGGGACAGGAAATCCACATCCAGATCCTGCACGTCCACCTTCATATGAGGAACAGACTGTGCACCGTCGCAGACGAATACCGCGCCGTTCTCATGAGCAAGCCTTGCGAAGGTCTTCACATCATTGCAGCAGCCCAGCACATTGGATACATGGGTCATGGCCACCAGCTTCACATTGGGATTGAGATACGAACGGAACTTCTCCTCTGTGATGGTGCCGTCTTTCTCCGGCAGGATATAGGTGAGCTTTGCACCAACTGCCTTTGCCACCTGCTGCCAGGGAAGCATATTGCTGTGATGCTCCATAATGGTGATGAGAATCTCATCTCCTGCCTTCAGAAAATGCCGTCCGTAGCTGTAGGCCACCAGATTCAGGCTTTCTGTGGCATTTCTTGTGAAAATAATTTCCTCTGTGGAGGCCGCATTCAGAAAACTCCGCACCTGCTCCCGGGCATCCTCATAGGCATCCGTAGCTGCCACAGACAGCTTATAGAGTCCTCGCAGAGGATTTGCGTTCTGTGTCCGATAGTAGTTGTTCACGGCCTGTAGCACGCATTCCGGCTTCTGGGTGGTGGCGGCATTGTCCAGATAATTGAACTTGGCGGACTTAAAGATCAGGAACTTCGACTTGATCTTCTCGTCCTCCATTTTTCTCTCTTCTCCCGAAATTTCTCTCATGGAAATGCCTCCTCAATCCTCGTTTTCTGCGGTTTTCCGGTTCAGAAGGGCCCGCACATAGTCCCTTGTGGCTGCATCCTGGATCTTGTTGATCACCGCATCCAGCTTGGCCTCCGCCATCATTTCATAGACCTCCTCATGGCTTAAGCCGCGGGACTCCAGATAGAACAGCAGAGACTCATCAATACGGCCGATGGTGGCGCCGTGATTGCCCTCCACGTCCTCCTCATCACAGAGGATCACGGGAATGGTCTGGTTCACCACATCATCGTTCATAAGCAGCACGTTCTCCAGCTCATTGCCGACCGCACCCTTAGCCCCCTTCCGAAGGTCAATGGTGCCGCGGAACAGCTTCCGGGCTTCGTTTCGCAGAACACCGTCCACATTGATCTCACAAACGGTCTTCTTTCCGATGTGGTTCGCAATGTAGTTCATGTCCAGCTGCTCCTGATTCCGCAGGAGATAGCCGATATCCGTCTTCAGGCTGCTGCGGGCACCAAGAAGGTCTGTCCGGGAACCCTGGTAGCAGCTGCCGCCGGAAACATTCAGCTGGATCTGTTCGAAGCGGCCGTTTTCTGCCGTTACCACACCGATGTCATCCAGGAAGCGCATCCCGGCACCCAGGCGCTGCACCTGAATCAGGCGCACAACAGCATTTTCCTCCACACGAATCTTGGTCTGCACGGCACCGAAGCCCTGCGCACTGCTGTCCGAAGCGAAATCCATCAGCACAGTCAGCTTTGCGCCCTTTGCGGCGTGAATCTCCACCGCATTCAGAAGCTCCTTACCGTTCTCAAAGCAGAAATCCAGATGTACCGCCTCCGGCACCTCCGTGTTCTCGGCCACAGACAGCTTCAGCACGGCAATGCCGGAATCCTTCATGAGGCGGTCCATATCGTAGCCCATGCCGCCGGCAATATCCTGAATCTCGTCATATGCCACAGCCTCTGCCTTCACCTCCGGGCGATGCGTCACCATGGGATTGCCTTCCGACGGTGACTTAGGTGCCTGGACCTGCGCATCATTCATCTTCAGCCAGTTGTAGGTCGGCGACGGCAGTGCGTTGATTTTCATATTTGTCTTTTCCATATCAGCCGATTGCCCCCTTCATTTCCAGACGAATGAGATTGTTCATCTCCACCGCATACTCCAGCGGCAGCTCCTTGGAGACATTGTCCGCAAAACCGCTGACAATGAGCGCCCGGGCATCCTCCTCGGAAATACCGCGGGACATAAGATAGAACACTGCCTCATCGGAGATGCGGCCGATCTTTGCCTCGTGTCCCACATCTGCCTGCTGGGTCCGCACATCCATGGCCGGAATGGTATCCGAGCGGGAAATGTCGTCGAGCATCAGAGACTGGCAGGAAACCGAAGACTTGGCATTCTTCGCATTCTTATTGATGGTGATGGAAGAACGATAGGTGGAAATGCCGCCGTCCTTCGAAATGGAACGGGTGCTGATGTTCGAGCTGGTGTTCGGCGCATTGTGCACCATCTTGGCACCGGTATCGAGATTCTGTCCCTTTCCGGCGAAGGTCACGCCGGTGAAATCCGCTCTTGCGCCCTTGCCGTTCAGAATGGTCATGGGGTAGAGATAGGAAACATGGGAACCGAAGGAGCCGGACACCCATTCCATGATGCCGCCCTCTTCTACCTTGGCACGCTTCGTGTTCAGGTTGTACATGTTCTTGGACCAGTTCTCGATGGTCGAATACCTAAGCTTCGCGTTCTTTCCCACATAGAGCTCCACACAGCCCGCGTGGAGGTTGGCAACATTATACTTAGGTGCAGAACAGCCCTCGATGAAATGAAGGTTCGCGCCCTCATCCACGATGATCAGGGTATGCTCGAACTGACCGGCACCCGGTGCATTGAGACGGAAATAGGACTGAAGCGGGATTTCCACGCTCACGCCCTTCGGCACATAAACAAAGGATCCGCCGGACCATACCGCACCGTGCAGTGCCGCAAACTTGTGATCCGTGGGCGGCACCAGATGCATGAAGTGCTCGCGGATCATGTCCGCATACTCACCGTGGAGTGCCGACTCGATATCTGTGTAGACCACACCCTGGGCTGCCACCGATTCCTGCAGGTTATGATACACCAGCTCAGAATCATACTGTGCGCCCACGCCGGCCAGTGACTTCCGCTCCGCCTGGGGAATGCCAAGCTTGTCGAAGGTCTCCTTGATGTCCTGGGGCACCTCGCTCCAGTCCGCGGACATCTTGGTCTTCGGCTTCACGTAGGTCACAATGTTGTTCATATTGAGGCCGTCAATGGACGGACCCCACTGGGGAATTTCTTTCTTATTGTAAATTTCCAGAGACTTCAGACGGAAATCCCGCATCCACTGGGGATCTCCCTTCTTCTCGGAAATCTCCTCTACGATTTCCGGTGTCAGACCCTCCTGAATCTTATAGAACTCAGAGTCCTTCTCCTCGTAGCGGAAATCATACATGGAACGATCAATGTCGTTTACCTCTGCTCTTTCCTTAGCCATATTCTCTCCTTATTCCGGTACGATTTCTCAGTTCAGGAAGGCCTCGAAGCCCTCTGCATTGATCTTGTCCACCAGGGAAGCATCTCCCTCGGTCTTCATCTTTCCGCTGACAATGACATGGGTCTTGTCAACCTTCAGGGACTCCAGAATCCGGGTGGAGTGGGTAATGATGAGCAGTGCACCATCCATAGACTTCTGGTATTCCTCGATGCCCTTAGATACGGTACGCACCGCATCCACATCCAGTCCGGAATCCGTCTCATCCAGAATCGCCAGTGACGGCTTCAGCATGAGGAGCTGCAGGATCTCCGCCTTCTTCTTCTCACCGCCGGAGAAGCCGACATTCAGATCACGGTCCGCATAGGAGGGATCCATGTTCAGAAGCTCCATGGCCTTCTTCATTTCCTTCTTGAAATCCCAGAGACGGATGTGCTTTCCGGTGCGCATTTCAAGAGCGGAGCGGATGAAATTACCAAGTGTGATGCCCGGCACCTCCAGCGGGTTCTGGAAGGACAGGAACATGCCCAGCTTGGCTCTCTTATCTGTGGACAGGGTGGTAATGTCTTCGCCCTCAAAGAAGATTTTGCCGCCGGTGATCTCGTACTGCGGATTTCCCATCAGCGCGTTGCCCAGTGTAGACTTGCCCGCACCGTTAGGTCCCATCAGGACATGTGTCTCGCCTCTGTTCACTGTCAGATCTACGCCATGAAGGATCTCCTTCTCCTCAACGGCTGCTGCCAGATTCTCTACCTTCAATAAATCTGCCATAATTTCCTCCGTGCTTTATCAAAAATGTATTCCTAAAGCGCCAACAGCGCCCCGAAGAGGGGCGCTGCCGCAGCTTTCCTTATCGCATTTCTGGATTATACCCTATGTCCTATGTTCCCGCAAGGCATTTCCTAGTAATTTTATAGGGTTTAATTCACCTAACCTTTATAAGGCATTGTGAATTTTCAGGCCTCCAGCTTCTTCAGGATGGAGCGCGCCACGGAGATACCGTTGGCACTGGCCTGCTGCAGACCTCTGGTGATGGCTGCACCGTCGCCGATCGCGCGAAGTCCCGCCACAGAGGTTTCGAAATCCGGTGTCACCACCACACGGTTAGAGTAGAACTTTACCTCAACACCATAAAGCAGGGTCTCATCCGCTGCGATGCCGGGGGTCACCTCATCCAGCGCAAACAGCATTTCCTTGAGATCCAGCATGATGCGGTACGGCAGCACCAGGGACAGGTCGCCCGGTACGGCGTCCTTCAATGTCGGCATGATGTTGTTCCGGAACAGACGCTCGTTTGTGGTACGGCGGCCGCGCAGGAAGTCGCCGAAAGTCTGCACCATGATCCGGCCGCCGCAGAGCATGTTGGACAGGCGGGCGATGTACTTGCCGTATTCGATGGGCTCGTTGAAGGGCTCCGTGAAGTTCTTGGACACCAGAAGAGCGAAGTTCGTATTCTTCGTCTTGTACTCCTTAGCCTTGTAGGCATGTCCGTTTACCACCGCAAGGCCGTTGTCATAGTACTCGGTGGCCACCTCGCCGGAAGGGTTGGTACAGAAGGTACGCACCTTGTCATCGAAAGTCTTTGTATGGTAGATCATCTTCGCCTCATAAAGGTTCTCGTTCAGGAACTTCATGATCTCGTCCCGGACCTCAACCCGGACACCGATATCCACCGTGCCCACCTGGGTTTCGATCTTGTGCTGACGGCAAATGTTGGCGAGCCACTCGGAGCCCTCACGGCCCACTGCAGACACCACCTCACCGGCATGGAAGACCTGACCGCCCTCAATGCGGACGCCTGTGACCTTGTCGTTTTCAATGAGGACATCCTCCACCTGGGTGTCAAAGAGCATGTCTACGCCCAGCTCCTCCAGATGATGCTCAATGCGTGTATAAATCTTGTAGCCTTCCTCCGTGCCCAGATGACGGATCGGGCACTCTACCAGCTTAATGCCGGCGGCGATGGATTTCCGGCGGATCTCCTCGATCTCTCTCTCCTTATCCACACCGTAAACCGACTTATCCGCACCGAAACGAAGGTAGATCTCGTCAGACTCCTTGATCAGCTCCTCGGTTTTCTCGTAGCCCAGGATTTCCGGCAGGTTGCCGCCCACATCCGGTGACAGAGACAGCTTGCCGTCGGAGAAGGCACCGGCACCGGCGAATCCCGTGGTGATGGAGCAGGGCTTGCAGCCCACACAAACCTTGGTCTTACGCTTAGGGCAAACGCGCTTCTCGATCCGACGGCCCTTCTCAATCATCAGCACCTTCAGCTCCGGTTTCTCTTCTTTTAATGTATAGGCGCAGAAGGCACCACTGGGTCCCGCACCGATGATGATCACATCATAATTCTCCTGCAGTATCTGCTTTTCCATAAATGACTCCTTTTCAAGACATCTGCCGGGCAACCATGCTGAGCCCGTTAGATCTAAACAATTACAAAAAATCCGGTCTGCACAAGCAGGCCGGATTCGATTTCCTATTCACATACTTGCAACTAAGTATATCGCATAATTATGCACAATGCAAGCTGCATTATGAAGATATACCACAAGAACAGGAACCCTATGATGGTATTCAGTTCAGATATCCCGGCTCATTGTAGATCAGGGCAATGAATTCCACGTCAGAATCGGAATTATTCTCAATAGAATGATACTGTCCTACCTCGATGATGCAGGCATCGCCGGGTCCCACCTTGGTGACGGTCTTGTCATTGTCAATGAAATCCGCCTCGCCCTTCAGAATGTAATACGGCTCCGTATCATGAACATGCTGATGCCAGCCCACACTGCTTCCCGGCGGCAGCACCACTCTGGCATAGAGACGGCCGTGACCATTCAGCTCCTCCTTGGAAACGATATTGTACACATAAGCGGTGCCCTTGCCGCCGCCCAGGTGCTCCACTGCTGTTGCATTTACCTTACGGATCATATAACGCACTCTCCTTTTTTCGTTTTAAACATCTCACTTCTTGACCGGCGCCTTGACTTTTTTCACGTTTGCCTTTTCATTTTCCTTGTTTTTCTTGCGGATATGATTTTTCAGATCCGCAAAGGCCGTTTTTCCCTTTGACGCATTCTTCGCGCCCTTTTCGACAGATGCGTGCTTTTTAAGAGAAGCCTCCAGCATTCCGAAATCAAGTTTCTTATAAGTATCGCTCACTTCTGCTTTCGCGTCAATCTCTACCCATCCATTTTTCTCCCGACTCGGCTTGACTTCTTTTGAAAAGTCCGCAAACATCGGCATCTTATCCATGGTTTCCAGCATACGCACAACCGCCTGCTGGCGCGTATTTTCTCTTGTAGATCCGTTCTTCAGTCCGGTGCCGTCATTCTTCATGTAAGTTGCCACATAATTTCTGCATTCCGCATATGCCGCCTTGGCTTTTGCAGCATTTTGATTATCCTCCAGATATGCCTTGACCGCATTTCTGACATTTACGGCTACCTGCGGCTCATCAGACTTCCTAAACGGCCAAACTCCCGTTTTCCCTGAAAGATCCGTCATAACCCCAAGCGACTCAGTAAGTGTAGCAAGATTTTCTTTCTGCTCCAGCTTAGCCATTTTCTTTCCATAGTCACTGTTCTGATAAGCCGTATCCATCTTGGCCTTGGCCGCCTTCATCTTTTCAATAGCACGGTTAAGATTATCTTTGCGTTGCTGCAGCTCCTCCATGTAGGAGTTCCGAAAACTATTTCCGTACTGAGATGCCAGATCTTTTATCTTCTTGCCTAAATTTTCTCTTAAATCTTTGCTTTCCTGAATTCTTGCTTCCAGCTTAGCCTCTACCTTGGCCTGTTCCTTGTCCAGCTCTTCCTGTGCACTGGGATCATATTTTTTGTTCAGCTCCCACTGCTTTTCATTCAGCGGAATTTTTTCGTTCTGGATAAGCTTATCATAAAATTTTTCCAGATCATTTCGATCATTCTGCAGCAGCTTCTGATATTTAGCCAGCTGGGATTCAAAGCCGGCTTTATACCGCTTTCTTTCCTCAGTCAAACTGACATTTACATCCGGCTTTGTTCCCTCCAAAGCGTACCTATACTCTTTGTAATCATTACCGCGATTGCCCCATTCATTTCCCCGAATTTTAGTGGAATACACGATTTTTTTGTACGCCGCCAGATCATGCTTGTAAAATTCCTTTTTCTTATCGAATTCTGCCTGAAGCTGCTTGATTTCATTCTCAGCATCCTGTAACTCATCGGTAATTTCCTTGGTGTCCGCGCGGTCAGAAAACAATTTCTGACTCTCGCTGGTAACCGTTTCAATTTCCTTATTCAGTCTGCCTGTATTTTTCAGCTCTTTGTAGGCAATTTCATTCTCTGCCGAACGCACATTGATGTCCGCTGACTTTCTTTTCAGCACTCGCTTAAAGTCCTTAAGTTCATCTTCAGTCAGACTGTGTGTTTGCGTTTCTCTGTACTGTTCCGCAAATTTGTAGAAGGATACTTTTTCTCCATAGCCGGAAAGATGGCGAAGCATACTCTCGTAGCGTTCAAAATATTTATCCAGATCCTGTGGAACTTTAATGTCATTTCCGGAGAACAGACCTTTTTCACCGCCAAAATGCCGGCCCAATATCTCTGTCTGCTTCTGGATCTTGCTTAACTCCTCATCGGTGAACGGTGTGTTTTCCTTGTGATTTGCACGATAAAAATGCAGCTGCTTCAGCGCCTGCAGATATTTGTCTGCTGACGGATCCTCTCCGCCCCTGAAAATTTTCCCTTCTTTAAGGAGATCGAACATATCCGCTTCCAAAAGGAACTGATCATAATTCGGCGCATAGTTATTGTAAATATCCGACAGGCTCGCAGACTCCGACATTTCCTTATCCGGATCATTCTTTAATGTGTAATACACATTAAAGGCCTTCCATACCTTCAGAAAATCCCGATTGAAGGTATGGTAGTTTGCCTCTGGAAACATTTCCTCACGAGTTCTGCCCTGTGCAATGCCGAGATTTTCGCACAGCGTAAAAAGCTGCTCATACCAATTCTGATACTGCTGCCCTCTGGTTATTCCATCATATTCATTATAGGCTCTAAATAGTTGAATCATCGCATCTGCATTTCGCTGTCCCACTGAAGCCAGCATGGCTCCGAGCTTACCAGCTGCGTAGATTGCATCATTTTCCGGCACTAAATATCCCATATCTATCTCCTTTTCTATTGACCCGTATTTAAGATTTTTGTTATTGACTGTACTATACTACATGAAAAGACACAAAAGAGACACAAAAGCGGTGATTTATTTTTCCATCCGCAGCTCAGAATTGAAAATATTTTCCTGATATGCTATAGTAAATGCATGAGTTTATGAAAAGGATAGGTGATGTAAATGCAGGAAGATTATTTAACCAAAATACGCTCGGCCTACAATCAGTTTACCAAGGCCGAAAAGAAGGTAGCCGATTTCATTCTCGCAAATCCCGGCAAGGTGCTCTTTATGTCCATCTCTGATCTGGCAGAGGCCTGTCAGGTGGGCGATACCTCTGTCTTCCGCTTCTGCAAGACCATGAACGTGAAGGGCTACCAGGAATTCAAGATGATGCTTTCCCTCTCCATGCGGAGCGGTGCCGAGCAGCTGACGGAAAGCGAGGATCGGAACATCACCCTGGAAGACAACATCGCGGAGCTGGCGAAGAAGGTGCTGACGGAAAATGTTTCCGCCATCCAGGAAACCTACTCTCTCATTGATCTCCGGCAGATGACCAAGGCCATGGACGCCCTGTCCGAGGCGAAAAGCATTGTCTTCTTCGGCGTAGGTGCCTCTATGCTGACCGCCATGAAGGCCATGAACAAATTCCTCCGCATCGAGCCGAAGGTGCGCTGCAACGAGGTGGTGAATGTGCAGCTGATGTCTGCCGCTACGCTCAGTGGACAGGATGCCGCCGTCATTTTCTCCTACTCCGGTGCCACCAAGGATACGGTGGAGATTGCCCGTCTCTGCAAGCAGGCCGGTGCCAAGACCATCGTGATCACACGCTTCTCCAAGTCACCGCTCACGGAATATGCCGACATTATCCTGCTGTGCGGTGCCAATGAAGGCTCCCTCCAGAGCGGTCCCACCTCCGCGGAAATCAGTCAGCTCTTCCTGGTGGATGTGATGTACTCCGAGTATTACCGCCGTCATTTCAAGCGCTGCTCCTCTTACATGGAAAAAACCCAGAATGCGGTGGCAGACAAAACTTATTAAAATTTTTCATTTTCCTATTGCTTTTTCTTTCGACAGATGATATCATACCATCTGTCGCGCGGAAGTGTCGGAATTGGCAGACGAGCAAGACTAAGGATCTTGTGGC
>CAZJQX010000047.1:0-17613 GCA_964548305.1 uncultured Lachnospiraceae bacterium | reverse complement strand
CCACTGCCGGGAAGTATACTTGATGGAACACAACAAACCGGAGGTACTTATGAATATTTTTCTGATCGGCATACTATACAGCTTTCTGATCGGCTGCGCTTCATTAATGGCTGCCACGGGCTTTACGATACTCGCTCTGCTGGCATGTTTCTTCAGCATTGCGCTCTGGATTCTGGTGATCGTAGCGGAATGGCGCATCTACACCAAGGCAGGGCAGCCAGGCTGGGCTTCCCTCATTCCCCTGTATAATGACTACATTTCCTACAAGATCTTCTGGGGCAACGGCTGGCTGTTCCTGGTGCCTCTGGTGCTGAGTTGCCTCAATGGTCTGGGCTTCATCGGCTCCATCTTCAATCTGATCTGTCTGGTGCTCTACGGTGCCACCCAGTACAAGAAGAGCGTGGCTTTCGGTCACGGCATTCCCTTCGCTGTGGGGCTCTTCATTTGCCCCACCATCTTCGAGATGATCCTGGCCTTCAGCGATGCCTACTACCGCGGTGTTCCCCAGGACGGTTTCTCCTACGATCAGCTGAGAAGCAAGTACGGAAAATACGCACCGAACACCGACAACATTTCCTTCACCTCTCCCAACAGTTCCCGCAAGGACGATGACATTGTAGACGAGAAACGGCCGGAGAAATAAATTTCTTCTTCATATAACAAACAAGGCGCTGCGGATTTTGCTCCGCAGCGCCTTTTCCATTCTTATAAATTCAAACGTAATCAAAAATTCCCTGTACAGCATCTGTAATATTCATAATATCCTTTATGCCAATGCTGCCTGCCTTCGAATATCTTCTGGCCTTAAGATCAAAAAGCGCCAGCTTTTCACAATGAACGATACGCGTCGTTTCCGTTCCCTCAAGAAAAATATGCAAAGCGCTTTCTTCTCCTGCTTCATATACAGGGCATCCTATGATCTCACCGGCAGAATTAAAAAAATCTTTACTGACAACCAAAACGGGAAGCTTGATTTTTTCTATTCTCAAAATATCGCCTTGATGAACATATCCAGTCATTACCATGCCTCCCGTCCGACCGGATCACCAATATCCCATTCGCCATCCAAAGATAATTTTCCACCGTATTCTGCGGCTCTCTCTTCCAGAGTTCTATGTCGAAATGGTTTCGAAAGCCAGATTTGCCCATCACTCACCTTAACATCCAATACATCATCGATCGATATATGTGCCGCATGCAATGCTTCTTTTGAAATGCGGATTCCCTGACTGTTCCCCCATGCTTTCACCTGCGCCTGCATATATTCGCCTCCCCAGCAAGTATACACAAAGTATATACTTTTCAAACATATGCGTCAAGTAATTGCTGCGCCGCAGCTTTACACAAAACCGCCCGGGCAAGCTTTTACTTGCCCGGGCGGATCACTCAAAGCCTATTTTATCCAGTTCTCGGAATCTCACCTCCGCCGTCTGCGCTTCAGCATCAGAAGCCATGCACCGAGGGCGGCAGCTGCGGCAATGAAGGAAACTGCATACATTACCATATGGCTCTCATCGCCGGTCTGCACTGCCTTTCGCACAGCACCGAGTACCTGTCCGACAGGGCTGTTCTTTACGGCTTCTGTCACCACTTCAATCGGGGTTCGGCTTTCGCCAAGCACCGAAGGTTCCTCGGTCTTTGGAGTTACACTGTGGTAGTCGGTGCTTCCGCCACCGCCTCCGCCGCTGTGCGATCCGCTCGGCGTTGTCGGTGTTGTCGGCGTGTCCGGAGTCGTCGGTGTATCCGGAGTCGTTGGTGTATCCGGTGTTGTTGGTGTATCCGGTGTATCCGGCTTGTCCGGAACATCCGGGATATCTGAAGGCGTTACCGTTTCCGGTTTATGGCAGTTAGTCAGTGTATAAACCAGCTCTGCCTTGCCATCATTAATGTCTGATCCGGTGGTCACCGCACTCTGGTAGTAATCCTTAACGTCCTCTTCCTTCACCTCATACTTGATTTCTCTGCCATTCTCATACTTGTTGAGATCTTCGAAGCAGTACTGCCAGTCATCTTCGGCGCTGATCTCCTGCTCCTGCACCTTCTTGCCGTTGGCATAGAGGTACAGCATCAGATGTGTCGGCCGCTTGCCATCCTGGTTCTCGCAGTCATCCCAGTTCTTAATGCCCTTAACACTCACCTTTGTGGTCTCATGCGTATTGGTCAGCGTGAAGCTCATGCTTCCATCCTCGGCCGTTGTGGCCTCGACTTTTCCGGTGTAGCCCTTCACCTCGACTTCCTTGATGGAGTATGTAATCAGCGCACCATTTTCTTGATACTTCGGAAGATTCTCAAATGTATAGTTCCATACATTGTCCTTGTTCAGGAGCACGGGCGCCGTCTTCACAATTCTGCTCAGCAGATTGTCATTTTGGCCAATGTTGTCGGCGCTGAGTTCTGCGTTCTGCACCACTTTACCGTTTGCCAGGAGCTTAACTGTGATTGCCTCCGGTCGCAGGCCGTCCCGGTTGTTATCATCGGCCCAAACCTTTTTCACGGAAATGTTTGTCGTTTCTGTTTTATAGGTATTGGTCACTGTCAGGCTTGATGTCGAATCCGTGCCGTCCTCATTTCTGCTGTATTTCACATCCGGCACCAACTTACCAGACTCTGTGTCTTTTGTGATCGTCACAATGGCATAGTACGCAGTTGTGTCATATGTCATGCCAGCTTCCTTGGTTGTTGGTTCCTGCTCCTGAATCTTATATTTATAGATTCCTTCCTGCGTGTAATTGATTTCTCCGAAATATACGGTCGGATTTTCGCTTGTCGCCTCCTTCGAAACCTCCGTCAGCTTCGTGCCGTTTTCGTCTTCCGGCATCGGCGCGTTTTCCGTCACCGGTATCAGCTTAAAGGTAAACCTATCTGTATCCTTCCATGCTCTTCCCTGCAGTGCCTTCGTCACAGAAAGATTCACAGACTTCTTCGTGTTCACCACATCCACAACGACCTCTTTTGTTCCCTCGTTAATGATGGGTGTCTTGTGGATTTCCTGACCGCCGTGAATGGCAGTAGCCGCAATAATCGTTCCTTCAATCATCGCGCCTGTCTGGTCAACTGTTGCTGCCGGTGCAAGAACCATCCCTGCGGTATGGCTTCCCATTCTCACTGTTCCTGCAAAAGCAGAAAAAGAATTATGATCATCCGCTGTTGTCACAAAATTATAAATAACACGTCTGCCCAGTTCATTATAATGATCCTGCGGATTCTTCCCATCATAGTTCACATCCTGCGGATTCAGGTTATATTCTTCTCCATCTCCTTCATAGCTTGTCGCATCAATATTGACCAGCAGAACTTGATTTTCATTTACCAGCCCTTCAATATACGGCTGTGTAAAGTTCGCCGCATCCAAATCTCCGGCAAGATTTCCGGTGGTGGAAATCAGATTGATAACGTTAAGCCCGCCATTTTCCTCAGATACGCCATTCTTTGCCTGTGCCAGCTTTGCTGACAAATCCTTCATTTCATCAATCTTATTATTTATCTGATCCTTCAGCCCTTCTACATACTTGAACTTATCCTTTGTTGTGTTCTGCACCGTGAAATCATTGCCGATGTCAACATAGCCATTGGTTGTACTGTCGGTCGGCTCCGTTCCCACAAATGTGAGATCCGAACTAAAGAAGTTCTGCCCCACGTCCACACGCCAATCGCCGCTCTTCACAAATTCTCCTATATAGTTCGAATCTGTCGTTCCGCTGATCGCACTCGTTTCATTCTGCAGCGCATCCGAATAAGTATAGCTGACTTCATAGGCATCGGCATTCTTTTCCACAATTTTCAGATTTGCTCCCTGATCCAATGCATCAAAGACATTTGCATAGTCAGTATTGCTTCTCTCAATAACAAGCTCTCCAGTATGATTGCTTGTAGTAATCGAAACATCCTTCAATTCATTGTTACCGTTCATGATGGCAAACTTGAACGTAGCATCATTTTCCTGCCCCACAAGCTTTTTCCGGATTGTAATTTTGTCGACTTTGTTCTTGGTCTTTATATTGCCGCCGGCATTCAGAACTGCACTGCCTCCGCTCAGCTTAAATGTGCCGACATAAATATTACCCTCTACGTGATCCGTGGAATCAAATTCCTTCGCTGCCACTGCGAAGTTTGCCAGATTGCCAAGTCCATTCAAAATGGTGCCGACACTGTAGCTCTCTGTTCCCGGCCATGTATTTGTTTGATTCTGACCGGTTTTGATCGCAAACACCGAGAATCCTTCCGTCTTAAATTCGACGCTCTGAATTGTCTTCACTGCAGCCGGAGCATTTTCACTGTTTTCGTCTGCTTCAGCAGCTGTGGAGATGGCTTCATTATCCTCTGCAAGCTTCACCTTATCGGTATCCACGCTGAGCTTTTCAACCGTGATATCATCTGCGCTGAGGTCCAGCTCTGTGGTAGCCACGCCAGCCTGGGCATCCTTCACCTCCTGCTTCACCGGCAAATGCAGGACGGACAGATCCTCCGCAGCGGTCAATGTCGGCGCATCTCCGTTTTCGATGGCTTCCCTCTTATAGGAAAGTTTCACATTTACCGCACCGTCCTCCAGCTTGAGTTCTGTCATCTCTCCGTCGGCATTCGGTGCAAAGAAGGCAATGTCATAGAGCCGCGTATTGTCTGCGCTATACTGCGTTGTATTATCCGCTGTGGTCAGGGCTTCCATATAGGCCGCATACTGCACGCTGTCCTCGGTAATCGGCTGCACGCGGAGCTCTGTGTCGGCCGGTACAGCATCTGCCTTCTCCACGGTGGCAGTTACCGTCAGATTATCGTCCGAATAGACGAAGCTGTTTTTCTCTGCCTTTGCCAAATCTGCCAGCGTAAACTGCAGGTAACGGGCCGTTATACAATCGTCCGCAATCGTCTCAACATTCTCCCGCGCCTCCTTGATGGCTTCCTTCCGGGCCTGCTTCCAGCTCATTTCCATGTCGGAGCTGTCCTCCACATCCGAATCGGATGATTTCGCAAAGACAGCTTCTGTTTCAGACACCTCCACATCCGAAGCACTGGCCGCTTCCTCTGAAAAGTCTCCATTCTTGATGGAATTCAGCACGGACTTCATGCTGGCCTCCGCACTGGACACGGTCAGGTTCTTTACTGCCTTTTCCCCGTTTACCGTCAGCGTAAATGTCCGCTTCTCGCTGCTGTGGTTCAGGAACAGCACGGTGATCTTTTCATCGCCGCTGACCGCATAGTCCGCATCCGCTTCGGCATCAGCACCGACAGCATTATCCCAAGAGCTCATACGTGTGTCCGCAAACTCTGCCAGCAGCCCGGACAGCTCTGTACCCTCACCATAGAGCACCAGCTCCTTCTTGGCTTTTTCTGCCAGCTTCGCATTGTCCTTCTGCACATAGAAGCGAACCTCTACATCGTCATCAGAGAGCTCTGACGTGGTTTCCTCGCTCAGCAGCGGTACAGTATACAATGCACCTTCATTGAGGAGCTCACGCCATGCCGTCTCCGTATCCAGATTTCCGCTGACTGCCTGCAGCTCACTCCGGTCCGGAACCTGCCCCTCATGAATGGCCCTTTCTACCGCCTCTGTCAGTTCAGCCCCGGAAATGTTGATGGCTACCTTTTTTCCGCTCCCGCTGACCGCAACCTCTTCCGTTTCTCCGGCTTCCTCCAGCACGTCTGCATAGCCATTGATGTTCCCGATGCTGCCAGATATCTGCGTCAGCAGCATAGCAAAGGCCACGGTCTTCGCCAACAGCTGTTTCGTTTTCCTTTCCTTTAATCTCTCCATAAGCTCACCCTTCTTTTACTGTGAAATCTCTATAACCTTTTAGTGCCACACCGCCCCGTCAGTTCACTGCAAAGCCTGTCTGACGCAGATTTTCCCGCTCCCAAAGAATTCCTGCCCTTCGCGGACGTGCTGCAAGATGCTGATCTATAAGCAGGAGCAATTCCAGCGTGCTGTGAAACGGCCGCGCCTCTGTTTCCGTATCCATGGTATCCAGCCAGTATCGGCCGGACCAGTCCCCATGGAGCCGCTGCTGACATTCCAGCAGGATCGTTGCCAGATTCCCCTCGACTTCCGGCAGTGCCCCCGGCGGCATATCCAGAACTTTCCGGTTTTCAGCACCTGACGGTCTGTTCGTCGTTCTCTGCTGCGATCTGTACCTCCGTCGATCCCGAAAATCCCGATACCATATGGCATTTTCCGGCAGCCTCCAGCGGTCATAGCATTTTTCCAGCTGCCACAACATGGAAAGACTGGAATCGAAGTTGATCGGCTCCCGGTCATACCGGGTATAAATGCGCCCGGAAAAATCCTTTTCTTCATACTTATCCACGGCCAGCAGTACCAGATTTGACACATTATTCATAGGTCTGCCTCCTCCGCCTCAAGCATTGCCGCTTCACCGGAACACATAGCCCCCTCCATCAGATGCAAAAGCTCCAGCGCAGAGCGGAAGCACTGCTTCAGATTGGTCTCAGTCCAAGTGACCTCTCCCTGCCAGCTATCCCGTTCTCTTCCTAACACGCGAACCACAAAGGTGGCACCCTGATGTCTTCTGTTTAATTTTATCGTCCTTCCCATGCCGATCATCCTCCTACATCTTCTGATTAGCACGGTATTGCAAATACCATACTATTTGCAAAACAAAAATCATTAATGCTTATAATTATCAAGCTGCAAAAAACGTAATTTTTACGAGAAAATCGTGTAATTTAATTGTGTATTCTTGAATGCCGTGGTATTTTTGTCACAAAAATAGATTGGCAAAAGGTATACTTTACGAGTTCTCATATATCAAGCTGTAAAATGCACCACATTTTCAATGATTTTTGTATTTATTTTCATACGCAAAAACACCTGAGGCATCTGCCTCAGGTGTTTTTCTTTTACTGATAAATTTTTTCGGAACTGTTTAGCGCTGCTCAGTTTTCACTCCGCATACACAGACAGAAGCTGAACACCTTCTGCGCACCGGCGTCTGTCAAATATCCAAACTGTTTTCATTTAACAGAAAATCAAAAATCCCCATGATGGTGATTCCTTCATTGTTCCTCCAGACCGGACCATCCTCTCCAACAACAATAATTTTCTTAAATGAATCCGGGATTCTAATAAGCGATGCCTGCTCTTGGTCCATTTTTTCTTTATCCGGCAATGCAAATGCAGACTGAATATAATACCGCTTGCTTCCCTGATTTATAACAAAATCAACCTCCAGTTGTTTCCTGTGCAGCTTTCCATTCTGATCTGTCCGGACTTCAACAACGCCAACATCCACATTATAACCACGATAAATCAGTTCATTATAAATGGCATTTTCCATGAGATGTGTCCATTCGATTTGTCTGAAATTAAGCAGCTCATTTCTCAGTCCAAGATCAGTGTAATAATATTTAGATGGTGTACTGATATACTTACGCCCTTTAATATCATAGCGTTCTGCCTTCTGAATGATAAAGCTTTCCTGCAGATATCTGAGATAATTGGAAATCGTGGGCATAGTCACTGCCTTAATGCCGCTGCTCACGAAAGTATCAGAAATTTTCTGTGCATTGGCTAATGATCCGATACCGGAGGCAAGTACCCTCATAACAGAAATCAAATTGCCGCTATCCTTAATATTGTAACGGTCGCAAAGATCTCTTAAATATATCTCGTTATTTAACCGATGCAGATAACGTGTTTTTGATTCACTGTCCGGCTCTGACAAAATATGCGGAAGTCCCCCATAAGTAAGGTACTCATGCCAAGCTGTCGTTTTGTCTTCAATGAGAGCCGACGGAAAATATTCAGAAAATGACAATGGTGCAATATGAATTTCATCACCTCGGCCGCGGAATTCAGTCATAATATCAGTAGAAAGGAATTTCGAATTACTGCCGGTAATATAAACATCAATGTTTGATTTTCGAAGAAGTGAATTGAGTACTCCATACAACCGAATCGGAATATCCGGATTTTTCATTTCTTCTTTAGAAATAGCATACTGCGCTTCGTCGATAAACACATAATATTGCTGTTTGCTGTCAATAATTTTACTCTTGATGTATTCATTAAGCAGCAACGGATCACAGTATCTCTCAAATTCAATATCTTCTAACGAAACGCAACACATTTCATTTTAGATTTTTGACAGTTTTGTCACTTTTCTAAAATTGTCATCCTTCATCTATTGTATGTCTCCTTTTCTTCAGTTTTCACTCCGCATACACAGGCAGAAGCTGAACACCTTCTGCGCACCGGCAGCGAGGAGTGCCCGGGTACAGGCCTCCATCGTGGCACCTGTGGTGAAAATGTCATCGATGACACAGACACGCCGCACGTCCGGCGGAAGGGGTTCACTCTGGAAGGCCTCTTGCAGATTCCGGCGCCGCTGGCTGGCATTCAGCTCCTTCAGAGCCTTGGTGTTCTTCGCGCGGAACAGCGGCTCATAGACCGGGACTCCCAGGCCCTTGGAGATTTCCTCCGCCAACACCGCCGCCTGATTGTAGCCCCGCTGCCGCAGTCGGTCCGGATGCACAGGCACCGGCACGAGGGCATCCAGCTGCATGTTCCGCAGCCGGTCTCCGCAGCGCTTCACAGTCTCGCGGCCGTAATACTCCAGATACTCCCGGCGGCCCTTGTACTTCACCGCCGCCATTGACCTGGCCGCCTCATCCGTATAATTCATAAGGGCAATGCCGTAGTCAAAGCTGAAGTGATGGCGAAGGCAGTTCTGGCAGAGCTCGCCCTCCTGCTCCCGGATTTCGCGTCCGCAGCATTTGCATACCGGCTCCGTGATAAACTGAAGCTTCCCGACGCAGGACGGACAGATCATCCGCCCTCTGGGGGCCGGGATCCCGTCACAGACCGGACAGCGGCGTGGATACAGTGTGGAAAGCAGCACTTCCTTCAAGCCGCCGACATTATCCTCTGCTTCCGCAGGGGCATTACTGGGTTCCAATGACGCCATCCTTCACCTCCCGTATCCGATCCTGTAAAGACGAATAGCGCTTCGCCTCTGAGGCATTGTGCAGCATATTTTCAAAAACCTGTGGACTGCCCACGAGACAGACGCACGACCGGGCCCGGGTCACCGCCGTATAGAGCAGGTTCCGGTTCATCAGCATCTGCGGTCCCTGATACATCGGGATAATGACGCCGGGATACTCAGAGCCCTGGGACTTATGGATCGTGATCGCATATGCGAGCTCCAGATTGTCGCATTCGCTGAACTTATATTCCACGAAGCGATCATCGAACTGCACCGTCAGCGTCTCCGCCATGCGGTTCAGCTCCGTGATCACGCCGATGTCTCCGTTAAAAACGCCCTCGCCCTTTTCGATGGCCATGCCGAAGCGGCCCCGGATCTCCCAGATGAGATTATAATCGTTCCGGATCTGCATCACCTTGTCGTGAAGACGGAACAGTGTGCCGTTGATCTCCCGCTCGGGCTTGTTCTGCGCCGGCGGATTCAGCTTCTCCTGCAGAAAGACATTTAAGCGCTCCACCCCCAATGCGCCCTTTCGCTGGGGCGTCATAACCTGAATGGAAAAGGCGTCCGTGTGAAGATACTTCGGCAGCTTCTCCATGAGCAGCGCGGTCACCGCCTGAAGGATTCGGTCCGGGGTATTGCCCCGGATAAAAAGGAAGTCCTTCGACGGCTTCCCCAGCACGATTTCCTCGCCCTCATTGATCTTATGCGCATTCACTACGATATCCGACTCCGCCGCCTGCCGGAAAATGTGCGTGAGCTGAATGGTCCGGATCACCTGGGACGCAATGATGTCCCGCAGTACATTTCCGGCGCCCACCGAGGGCAGCTGATTGGCATCTCCCACCAGGATGAGCCTCGTGCCCTCCGGCACCGCCCGCAGCAGCGAGTTCATCAGGAAAATGTCTACCATACTCATTTCGTCAATGATCAGCACATCGCACTCCAGCGGATTGTTCTCATCCCGCTCGAAGTGTCCCCGGGTCTTCTCCGAAGCTACGCCGTTTTCGTCCTTTTCCGGCCGCCCCTGGTACTCCAGCAGCCGGTGAATGGTTTTGGCCTCGAAGCTTGTGGCCTCCGACATTCGCTTTGCCGCACGCCCCGTCGGCGCCGCCAGCAGTATGGTCTTATTCTCTTCCTCAAAAAGTCGGATGATGGTGTTGATGGTGGTGGTTTTTCCCGTGCCCGGGCCGCCCGTGATCACCAGCACACCGGAGCTCAGCGCATAGGACACGGCCTGCCGCTGCAGAAGATCCAGAGAAATCCCCTCCTCATTGGTGATCTCATCGATCTTCGCCTCCAGCCGGTCCGCCTCTGCCTCACTGCATTCCGTGATGCGGTTCAGCGCATTCAGCTTCGCCGCCGCCGTCAGCTCCGTATAGTAGAGGATCTGCCGGTACACCTTCTCCTGCTTCACCACGACCTTTCCCGCCATCTGCAGCTCCATAAGGTAATGTCGGAGATCCGGCAGATTCAGTCCCAGCAGCGTATTTACAGCCTGCTCCAGCTCCGCGAGCGGAAGATAGCAATGCCCCTGGGCCTCCGCCTGCATTAGTGCATACTGTATACCGGATTCAATACGGAAGTCCGAGTCTGCGCCGATGCCTGCCCGCCGGGCGATCTCATCACACTTCTGGAAGCCGATTCCGTCAATGTCTTCGGCCATACGGTAGGGATTCTGCCGCACCATGTCGTAGAGCTCATTGCCGTACTGCTGGAAGATGCGCCCCGCCAGCTTCACGGAAATGCCGTACTGCTGCAGGAACATCACCGCCTCCTGCATATTCCGCTTGGCGCTGACCGAGGCAGAAATCTCGATGGCCTTCTTTTCGGAAATGCCCTTCACCTCCGCCAGCCGCTCCGGCTCCTCCTCAATGATCCGCATGGTATCCGCGCCGAATCGCTTTAATATCCGGGAAGCCAAAGCAGCCCCGATGCCCTTAATGGCACCGGAGCCAAGATATCTTTCTACCGCCTCCTCGGTCTGCGGCGCCACCACCTGATAGCTCTCAATGACGAACTGGGTGCCGTAGATCTGGTGCGTGCTCTCATGTCCCTGCGCCCGGATGTTTTCTCCGGCCTCCAGCCCCGGCACCGTTCCTACGAGGGTATATTCCTTTCCCTCCATAATGCCGGAAAGCACCGCATAGTCAGTTTTGTCGCTTCGAAAGATGATATGATCGATATAGCCCTCAAACTGCTCCACGAATTACGACTCCTCGTCATCGCCGCCAGCAAAGTCGATAAATCGTCCCGTACCGATGGCTACCGCCGTCAGCGGATCCTCCGCCAGCACCACGTTAATGCCGGTTTTCTCCTGCAGCAGCTTATCCAGCCCGTAGAGCAGAGAGCCGCCGCCGGTCATGACGATGCCCCGCTCGTAAATGTCTGCCGCCAGCTCCGGCGGTGTCTTCTCCAGTACATTGTGTACAGCATTCACGATCATGGAAGCCGGCTCCAGCAGCGCCTCCATGATTTCATCAGAGCTGACCAGCACAGTCTTCGGCAGTGCCGTCACCAGATTCCGGCCCCGGACCTCCATGGTCACATTTTCCGGCCGCTTGCTGACACAGCCGATATTGATCTTAATGTCTTCGGCGGTACGCTCCCCGATCAGGAGATTGTGTTTTTTGCGCATATAACGAAGGATAGACTCATCGAAATCATCTCCCGCAATCTTCACCGACTCGGAAACCACCGGCCCGTCCAGCGCGATCACGGCAATGTCGGAGGTGCCGCCGCCGATATCGATGATCATATTTCCCTGGGGCTTTCCGATGTCAATCCCGGCACCGATGGCGGCAGCCACCGGCTCCTCAATGATGATAACCTCCCGGGCGCCGGCATGATAAGCCGCATCCTCCACGGCCTTCTTCTCCACCTCTGTGGCGCCGGAAGGAATGCAGATGGACATCCGGGGCTTCCGCAGCGTCCGCTTGCCCACGGCCTTGTTGATAAAGTACTTCAGCATTTTCTCCGTCAGCGTATAGTCCGAAATCACGCCCTGACGCAACGGCCGCACCGCTGTAATGTTCTCCGGCGTTCTGCCCAGCATCAGCCGGGCATCCTCTCCGTAAGCCAGAATCCGGTTGCTTTCCCGGTTCACCGCCACCACCGACGGCTCCTTCAGCACCACGCCTCTTCCTTTTATATATATTAAAATGCTGGATGTTCCCAGATCTATACCGATATCATTTGAAATGAGTGAAAACATGTATTCCTCCGCTTCCTAAACTGTTTCATATTAGTATAACGAAACTCCGGAGCTTTTTAAAGGGGACAAGACCGCAAATCTTTCCTCCGTTTTTCGTAAGAAAATGCAGATTTGTTTAGAATCCTTTTAGAAACGGGACATACTTCGGTCACAAACCTTCGGTATAGTAATGACAGTTACAGAGATGTAACAAAAAAAGCTTTTCATACTCATACTTCGGAGCTTCCCAAGAGCTCCGAAGCCCCCTTCCTTAGTTGAACAGAGTCTATTTTTCCCCCTTTCCCAAGACTCTTCCCTAATATAGAAAAAATCCTCCGGCATCCACCGGAGGTATTTTTTTATTGTTTAGCACCACCAGAAAAATTCATAAAATGCAGAGCAGAGCTTGCTCGGCGAAGCCCTCCTTGTCCCATTCCTTTCATCGGTGCTATAATGAACAGAAAAACTGAAAAAGGAGATCCCACTATGTTCGTTTCTGAAGAAATGTACCGTCTCGGCAGCTGCCGCTCCGCCATCCGTGAGCTTTTCGAATACGGCAAGCAGCGGGCTGCTGTGGTCGGTCCCGAAAATGTATATGACTATTCCCTGGGCAATCCCTCTGTACCGGCACCCGCAGTGGTGAATGACACCCTGCAGATGCTGCTGCGCGATTTCCCCTCCACCACTCTCCATGGCTACACCTCTGCCCAGGGCGATCAGGAGACACGTCAGTCCATCGCGGCGTATCTGAACCGGACCTACGGCACGGCTTTCCGGGCCGACAACATTTACATGACCTGCGGTGCGGCGGCTTCCCTCACCATCACGCTGCGTGCGCTGACCGTTTCCCCGGAGGACGAGATTCTGGTGCTGGCCCCCTTCTTCCCAGAGTATATTGTATTCATTCAGAATGCCGGAGCGACGCCGGTGATCGTTCCTGCGGATCTGCCGGACTTCCAGATCAACTTCGAAGCACTGGCAGAGCACCTGAGCACCCGCACCAAGGCCATCATTGTCAATTCGCCCAACAACCCCTCCGGCGCTGTTTACAGCGAGGCCACGCTTCAGAGGCTTGCCGCGCTCCTGACAGAAAAGGCCGCAGAGTACGGACATCCCATCTATCTCATCACAGATGAGCCCTACCGGGAGATTGTCTACGGCGACAGCCTGCCGCCTTATGTGACGAAATACTATAAGGATACCATCGTCTGCTACTCCTTCAGCAAGTCCCTGTCCCTTCCCGGCGAACGTATCGGCTATATCCTGGTGCCGGATGAAGTCACTGACAGTGAGGCAGTTTACTACGCCGTCTGCGGTGCCGGCCGTTCCTTAGGCTATGTCTGCGCGCCCAGCCTCATGCAGAAAATGATTCCCTACTGCATCGGTCAGACCGGCGACATTGACGCCTACCGCAGAAACCGGGATCTGCTCTACGGCGAGCTCACCCGCATCGGCTTCGACTGCGTAAAGCCCGAGGGTGCCTTCTACCTCTTCGTGAAAGCGCCCATCGCGGATGCGGATGCTTTCTGTGAGCGGGCTAAGCAGGAGGATCTCCTCATTGTCTCCGCCACCGGCTTCGGCTGTCCCGGCTATGTCCGTCTCTCCTACTGCGTAGATCACGACATGATTGTACGCTCCATCCCCGCCTTTGAAAGGCTGTATGCAGCATACAAAGAGCAGGCCTAAGCCGTCACTGCGTATCCGCGTCTTTCTTTTTTCGGCGCCGCAGCAGTGCCGCCCGCTTCAAGGCCTCGCCCTGCCGGTTCTCCGCACGGAAGCCGGGGTTGTTCCGGATCATGGACTTGGACCACCAGCTCATGGGACCGTGGCCCGGAGAGCCGCCATCCTCAAGATAGGCCAGACGCTCCTCCAACCGTTCCTGCTCCTGCCTGAGCTTTTCCTGCTTCTCCTTCGAAAAGCGGTTTAATGTTGCCTTCGCCGTTGAAGCGGAGTTTTCCGCCAGAATCTTCATGGTCTCAACCGGCCCCTCTGTCACCGCCTTGGCCTTCTCTACCGTAGCCGCAGCAGCTGCACGGGTGGCCTGCATCGTGCCCTCCGCCACAAGCTTCGCGGCGGCAGCATTTCCCTCTGTTTTCCGAAGCTCCCGCAGAGCCTCCACGTTGGCATCCATCTCCTGCCGGGCTTCACTCAGCCGTTCCCGGGCTTCCTGTATCGACAGCCGCAGCCGTTCGATCTCCTCCGAATTCTCCGCCAGCTTCTGCAGACGGCGCTTGAGATCCAGAGCACCCAGAATTGAGAACACCACATCTTCAACGAAGAGAGTATAGAGCATGGTGTTGATCACCACGAATTCCATATAGGTCCAGTCTTCCGAAACCGCCGCCACCCGCGGATGTATATAGCGAATGATCAGTATCGCCAATATGCCCCAGGTGAAGGATGCGCCCAGACAGATGTATCCTCGGAAGTTGCACGGCTGCTCCGAATAGTCCCACCACTTCATTTTAAAGATATGAAACATGGCCATGCCGGTACCGAGTTCCAGCAGGGAGCCGCCGATCATACCGACGAGAAACACGAGCCACAGCTGCGCCCGGACAGGCCAGGCCAGCAACACCAGCAGCGTCGCACCGACACCGTAGATCGGAAGCCAGGGGCCGTGGCAGAAGCCGCGGTTCAGAAGACGCCCGGTTTTCAGGCTGGTATACGCAGACTCAAAGGCCCAGCCCAGTATACAGTAGCTCATGAAGAAAATGGTCCATTGCAGCAGGCTGTAGCCTTCGACGATTTTCAAGCAGCCTCTCCTTTCCATTGCTCGTACAAATCGGGGTGCGCACGAACCAAGTCCGCGCGCACCCCATATCGTTTCAGATTCCACTTACCAATCACGGGGCCCGCAAGCCAAGCTTGCGCGTACCCCGTAATTGGTTATGCAAATAAAGGTGCCAGCGCAGCTGCCAATGCTTCCTTCTCAGCTTCTGCCTCTGCCAGATCCTTTCCGAGGGTCGTGTAATAAGCCTTGATCTTCGGCTCCGTTCCGGAAGGACGAACCACAACGGTCGCGCCATCCTCGAGATCGTAGATCAGGACATTGGCCTTCGGGAGACCGGTCTCCTCCGGCTTCGTGTAGTCTGTAACCTTCACGATCTTGTGGCCGGCAAACTCCTTCGGCGGCTCCTTCCGAAGCGCTTCCATAATGCCCGCCATCTTCTCCATGCCGGAAAGACCCGGGAATTCGAAGGAATCCACCTTATTCAGGTATCTGCCGTACTCCTTGTAGATCTGCTCCAGTCTCTCCTTGATGGAGGAGCCGATGGAACGATAGTAGGCTGCCATTTCACAGATCAGCATGGAACCGATCACCGCATCCTTGTCGCGTACATACGGGCCTGCCAGATAGCCGTAGCTCTCCTCGAAACCGAAGATGAAGCGCTCCACCTCACCGGCTGCCTCCAGCTGAGCGATCTGATCGCCGATCCACTTGAAGCCGGTCAGTGTGTGCCGAAGCTCCACGCCGTAATGCTCTGCCACCTTGTCAGCGAGCGGTGTGGAAACGATGGACTTCACCGCTACCGGATTCTTCGGCATGGTGCCCTTCTCGATGCGGCCTGCTGCAATATAATCCAGCAGAAGCACGCCCATCTCATTGCCGGATACCAGCTCGTAGGTGCCGTCCGGACACTTCATGGCAATGCCGACACGGTCAGCATCCGGGTCGGTGGCCAGCATCAGATCCGCACCGACCTCCTTAGCGAGTGCCAGGCCCTTCTCCAGCGCAGCATAGATCTCCGGATTCGGATAGGAGCAGGTGGTGAAGTAGCCGTTCGGATACTCCTGCTCCGGCACGATGGTAATGTCGGTGATGCCCATGTCCTTCAGCACGCGGGTAACCGGTACCAGTCCGGTGCCGTTCAGCGGTGAGTACACAAGCTTCAATCCTGCAGTCTTACAGAGACCCGGCCGAACCTGATGTGACTCGATAGCTGCATACAATGCCTCCTTGCAGTCATCTCCAACAAACTTGATCAGTCCCTTCTCTACGCCCTCAGCAAAGCTCATGTACTTTGCGCCGGTCAGCACGTCTGTCTTTTGAATGGAGTCATAAACCACCGCTGCCGCATCGTCTGTCATCTGGCAGCCGTCCGGTCCGTAGGCCTTGTAGCCGTTGTACTTCGCCGGATTGTGGGAAGCGGTCACCATGATGCCGGCATTGCAGTGATAGTAACGAGTCGCGAAGGACAGTGCCGGAACCGGCATCAGCTCATCATAGATACGGACGTTAATGCCGTTGGCCGCCAGTACACCGGCTGCCTCTCTGGCGAAGTTCCAGCCCTTCAGTCTGGAATCATAGCTGATGGCCACGGTCTGTGTGCCGCCCTGTGTCTTCACCCAGTCTGCCACACCCTGCGTTGCCTGCCGCACAACCCAGATATTCATGCGGTTTGTGCCGGCGCCCAGCGTTCCTCTGAGGCCCGCTGTTCCGAACTGCAGTGCCACCGCAAAGCGCTCCTTGATTGCGGCATCGTCTCCCTGGATCTCTCTCAGCTCCTTGTTCAGATCAAAATCGATCAGATCTGCATTCAGCCATCTCTCATATTCGTCCTGATACATGATGATTCCTTCCTTTCATCGGCGGGTTTTTCCGTGTTTTCTTGTGCAAACTGACCAAAAAGCCCAGTTCACGCCCCCGAGCCCGCGCACATTTTCACTATTCAAATATACTAAATTCAGCCCATAGCGTCAAGGCAGACACAGAAATCCCCGCCTCGGATGAGACGGGGACCTCTTGTTTCTTTTCTGTTGACAAACTACACCGTTGCCGGAGCTTCCGCAAGCCATTCCTCGACCTGCTGCTTGGAAGCATTCACTGCTTTTGCAATCTGCTCCACCGGCATTTTCATATCAAACAATGTACATGCTGTCTCTCTCGCTTTTCGCAGTTCTCCTTCTGCTCGTCCTTCTGCTCGTCCTTCTGTTCGTCCTTTCGCTCGCCCTTCTGCATATCCCGTTTCCATAATGCCCAGACTTAGATTACACATAACACTCACTTCCTTTCTCATATCATCTCTGACCGGAATTCCATACTCACTTTCAATAATACTCAGCTTTTCGTTTTCTGCAAGATTCGTCGACAGCAAAGCACCAAGCAGCCGATGCAGTTCATAGTTTTCGTCCTGCTCCGGCAGCTCCTTCGCCAGTCCCAGCATCACGATATTCACGAGATCCAATCTACCCTTCCACTTATGAGAACCAATCAAGTCCTCCTGCACCATATGCATATGACTCATGCTGTTTTCTTTCATGTTCATGCAGATCCAGATGCTGTACACCTGCTTAATATCGTCATAGCTGCTGCCTTCAAAGTCCCGCTCCTTCTGGGAAGATATCAGTCTGCTCACATAAAAGATTGCCCGGTTCAGAATGCTATAGCCGCTCGGTTCATCCTTCTGTGCTTCAATGTTCAGAATGATCTGTGCAAGTCCGTCCCTTGTCCGAACATAAAACACGATGTCAAACCGA
>CAZJQX010000046.1:0-17950 GCA_964548305.1 uncultured Lachnospiraceae bacterium | reverse complement strand
GCGCGCCGCCGCCACTTCCCGGGAATCCCGGAAAAAGACTGCAGCGTCCGGTAGAACAGATAGGCACTCATAAGAAAAAAGCCGGGCACCGCCGCCTGCCCCAGGGTATTTGAAAAAAAATTCTGTATACAAGCCGGGAACGATGCACCGCCGAGACGCACCAGCTCCGCCAGCGCATTGTCATCTGCTGCCAGGTTTACGCTGTGGAGAAGCACCACCAGCACCGAGAGGAAAAAGCCGTAGAATATCACCTGTTTTGAAAATCTGTTCATATCCCTCCGCTAAGGCATCTATCCGGACGTACCATAAGCCTAGCTCACGCTGCGCCTGATAGATCACAAAAGGCGCCGTCGATAGACAGCGCCTTCCGTTATTTTGTCTGTTTCGCCGCTGCTCAGCCGAGGTCCAGGCTAAGCTGTGCATTGTCCTGCGCATGAAGCTGCTTATACTCTGCCACCCGGGCATTGATCCGATCGATGGGATCCAGGATGGTTGAGATAGACATATCGTGGTTCATGTGGTCGATGAGGAGAGCGATGTATTTCGCCATGTCGACATTGATATACCACGGTCTCTCCAGAAGATCCGGGGTCTGATAGATCAGATTGGTGGTCAGGATGCCTGCCAGCGTGCCGTTGGCATAGGCCTCGTCGAACTTTGTCAGACCATTTGTGAAGAGGCCAAAGGTACAGCATGCAAAAACGCGGCGTGCCTTTCTCTGCTTCAGCTCCTTGGCAGTGTCGATCAGGGACTCGCCGGAGGAAATCATATCGTCGATGATAATCACATCCTTGCCTTCTACGGAAGTGCCCAGGAACTCATGCGCCACGATAGGATTCCGTCCGTTGACCACCTGTGTGTAGTCACGGCGCTTGTAGAACATACCCATATCCAGGCCTAAGACATTGGCATAATAGATGGCACGGTTCATACCACCCTCATCCGGAGAAATGATCATCATATGATCCTTGTCAATGGTCAAATCATCCACGTTATGCAGCAGCGCCTTGATAAACTGGTAGGTACAGGACACATTATCGAAGGAATCCGCCGGAATGGCATTCATAACGCGGGGATCATGCGCATCGAAGGTCACGAAATTCTCCACACCCATCTGATGCAGCTCCTGCAGCATCAATGCACAGTCCAAAGACTCACGGGTAGCACGCTTATGCTGACGTGACTCATACATGAAGGGCATGATCACATTGATGCGCTTGCCCTTGCCGGTGGTGGCAGCAATCAGACGCTTGAGGTCAGCATAATGATCATCCGGTGACATATGGTTCACCTGCCCGAACAGGGAATAGGTCAGAGAATAATTCATTACATCCACCAGGAAGTAGATGTCCTTGCCGCGAACAGTCTCCTGGATCGCACCCTTCGCCTCACCGGTACCGAAGCGGGAAATCTTGGCCGGAACGATATAGCTGTCCTTCTGATAGCCCTCAAACGCAATGGTGTGCTTATGCTCGCTCTCCCGGTCGCTTCTCCACTCCGCAAGATAATTGTTGACGCGGGCGCCCAGGGATTCAATAGACTTCAGTGGAATCAGCGCAAGGGGTCCCACGGGAATTCTTTCGATGAATTCTGATGTTCTGGAATCTGACATTTTTTCTCCTCTCAAAAAAAACAGATTTATAGCCATTGAAACCATACCCGATTTTCTATGAAAAGTCTATGTAAAAAAAGGATAATTTACGGGTAAATAAGGCAGTTATGCTGAATATTATGTCAATGTTTCAGAGCCGCTGATCCCGTCCGTACATCGGCACAATCTCATACTCCGACATAATCCGGGAAACAATGCGGTCCGAATAGATGTCCCGCATGCTCTTGAAGCTGAGATTTGTGGAGATAATGACGGACTTTCCCAGAATCATGCGCTGGTTCAGCACATAGAAAAGCTTCGAGGTAGTGAAGCTGTTCACAAGCTCCGTGCCGAGATCATCGATCACCAGCAGATCTGTCTGCAGCAGCGCCTCGCTGAGCTCCTGCTCCCCGTCATCCTTCAGCATTCTTCCGAAGCTCTCGATGAGGTCCGTACTGGTAAAGTAGATCACGCTGTGATAGCTGTCCAGCAGCGCCTTCGTCACACAGTTGATGAGGAAGGTTTTGCCGGTTCCCGTACCGCCCATCAGGATAATGCTGCCGTGCTTCGCATCGAATTCCCGGCACCACTTCTGCAGCGCATCCCGAAGATAGCGCATGTATTCCCGGTTGGTCTTGCCGTTGGCCATGGAAATGGGCTCCCGGTTGTCGAAGATGGACAGGTCAAAATGCTCAAAGTTCTGCACCTGCACCAGCTTCTCCACATTGGACTGACGATACAGGAGACGGCTCTGCATGGCCTGAAAGCAATGGCATTTCTTTCCGTTGACAAAGCCTGTGTCCTGACAGTCACCGCAGATATACCAGCGATCCAGGTAATTTTCCGCAAATCCCGCCTCCCGGAGAAGCCGCTGCTTCTCACCGCTGAGCTGACGGATTCTGTCCCGGAGTCCGGCCTTCCGGCTCCGGTCTCCCGCCATCAGGGCCTCTGCTGCCGCCACGGATTCTCCGGCGATCTGCTCATCCAGCTGCGAAAGAGCAGGAATCTGCCCATACGCTTTCCGTATGCGTTCCTGCTGCTCCCGATAGCTCCGGAGCTGACGATCTCCGTAAACCTTCATGATTTCATTGTATTGTGCATTACTCAACGCCATGCTGAATCCGCTCCATTACCTTCTTCTGGGCGATGCGGTCATAATCCACATCATTCTGCTGGAAATTGATGAACCGGTTGGGCTTGGAGGACTGTCTGCCGCCCCGTGCCTTCTTTTCTTCAAAATCCCGGATCTTTTTCTGAGCCTGCTTCACCGTATGGATGCCGTTCTCATGCCAGTCAATGGCCACCTTGGTGAGATACTTGGAGGATGTCTTCTCGATACCGGCGCAGTACTCCAGCAGGAACTCAATGAGCTCCGCATTCATCTTAAGATCCTGATACATGTACGCCAGCGCATCAATCTGCTGACCGGTGGGAAGGCTCGGGAGCACATGCTTCGCCACAAAGAGAATGCCGGCGAATTCCTCATCGTCCTGAATCTGCTCCAGGCTGCTCTTTTCCGGTACCTGTACCGCAGAAGACCTTGCGGCTTTTTTCTGTTCCGTATCTGTATTCTGTACGGCAGCTCTTTCCAGTGCTTCCTCGGAAGCAGTCATCTCCGCCTCGGTCTGAATCTCTTCCTCCACACGCTGTCCGGCACCGCCGGCGAATACGCCCTGCTTCTCCCAGTAGCGCACTGCCCGCTCTATATCATTGTCTGTCAGGTTCAGGGCATCTGCCGCATCCTTCACAGAGAACTTCTCGCCCCGATGCCGCAGCATAAAAAGGTAAACCTTAATGTAATCTCCGTTCGCTGCTGCCATATACCGATCCAGAAAATCATTGGAAATGCAGGTGGCATGCACTGCCAGTCTGTCGTCAATATTTGTTCCCATAGCTCATTCACCCCAATCCTCTATGTTTTAAGGACAGCTCCGCTTTCGCAAAGCCCCTGATACGTTCACTGCTAAGGCATAGTAGCACACTTTATTTTCCACTTCAACGGCAGTGCTCCACAACTTTATCCACATAACTTATCCACATAACGGTGGATAAAGTGGACTACTGGAAAGTCAAGAATACCGCCATTCCTAATTTATATTTTACACCGGAAAAAGCACGGAAATACGCGGTTTTTCAATTTGAGAACAGATGAATGCTATGTATTTTCGATATGGAACGGAATAAGTTATCCACATTTTGCGGTGGATTTCCATCCACATTTGTGGAGAAAAAAATTTCGGCAGGCGAAGCCGATAAGATGACTTCCGCCTGCCGAGACCGGGGTTTTTTATACGTTATTCAAATTTTTCTGCTCCGGGCAGCGTCAGAAGAGCATCTCCTACCTCATAGATGTCGCCCGCGCCCATGGTGATCAGAAGATCGCCGGGCTGCAGTCTCTCCTCCAGGAACGTTTCGATTTCCTCAAAGCTGGGGATGTAGTAAACGTTGGTATTCTGCTCCAGCATATGCTGCCGGAGATCCGCGGAGCTGATGCCGATGGTATTCTTCTCCCGGGCCGCATAAATGTCCGCGAGAACGATCTCATCCGCCGTAGCCAGAGCTCCGGCGAAATCATCCATCAGCGCCGCTGTACGGGAATAAGTATGGGGCTGGAAGGCCACCCAGAGCTTTCTGTGCGGATACTTCTTCGCCGCCTCAATGGTTGCCGCAATCTCCTGGGGATGATGCGCATAATCATCAATGATGGTGAAGCCATTCACGGTTCCCTTCTTCTGGAAACGTCGATCCGTACCGGTAAAGCGCTTCAGTGCCGCCGCAATATCCTTCATATCCACACCCAGCTCCCGAGCCACCGCAATCGCAGAAAGGGAATTATAGATATTATGCTCTCCTGTGACACCCAGGCTGATCTGGCAGATCTCCACTCCCTTTTCAAAGAGAGTATAGGTAGGCCGGGCAAAGCGGTCATAGCTGATGAAGTTTGCAGTATAATCCGCCGTCCGGTCATGGCCGAAGGTCACCACCTTGCAGGAAAGTCCTTCTGTGAAGTACTCAAAGTGCGCAATATCCTTGTTGATCACCAGAAGTCCGTCCTCCGGCAGGCGCTCTGCAAAGCGCCGGAAGGAATGCCGGATATCATCCAGATCCTTGAAAAAGTCCAGATGATCTGCCTCCACATTGAGAATCACTTCAATGGTGGGGAAGAAGGAAAGGAAGGAATTGGTGTACTCGCAGGCCTCCGCCACAAAGAGCTCTGACTGTCCCACACGGATGTTGCCGCCGATATCCTTCAGCATACCGCCGACCGTCACCGTAGGATCCCGATGCGCCTCCAGCAGAATCTCTGTGATCATGGAGGTGGTTGTGGTCTTGCCGTGCGTACCGGAGACATTGATGGCCTGCCGGTAATTCCGCATGATCTCACCCAACAGCTCCGCCCGCGTCAGAAGGGGAATGTTGGCGGTCTTCGCCGCCTGAAGCTCCGGATTGTCCGGATGGATCGCCGCGGTATACACCACCACATCGATGGATGGCTCAATGTTGTCCGCACTCTGGGGAAAGCTGATCTTCGCGCCCAGCTCCTGCAGATGATCCGTCAGACCGCTTTTCTTCATATCGGAGCCGGATACCCTGAAGCCGCGATCCAACAGGATCTCGGCGAGGCCGCTCATGGAAATACCACCGATGCCGATGAAGTGAACATGTACGGGCTGATCAAATTTAATCTGATACATAATTGCTGCCTTTCCTTTATTGAAACGAGCTTATGCGTTGCGGAAAATATGCTGTCTTGCAGGCTCCAGTGCTGCCAGAAGCACATTGCCCAGGAAGCCGACAGCCAGTACCTCACCCAATCCCACTGTCATCATCATGTAAGGGATCATAATATCCGTTGCACCGTAAGCATAACGCAGTACGAAGGGGATAATGATGGTGTTTGCCACAATAGGAGGCACACACACCAGCCACTTGCTCACCTTACGAAGCTGATAGCTGCCGATGGCACCGAGCAGAGTCGCCAGTGTGCCGAAAATAATATCCGGCAGCTCTGCTCCGCCCAACACATTGCCCAGGAAGCAGCCGATGGCCACACCCGGCACACCCGCAAAGGTGAAATAGGGCAGAATGCAGAGGGCCTCTGAAACGCGGAACTGGATTATACCGAAGCTGATCGGTGCAAAGGCCAGTGTCAGAGCCACATAGATCGCAGCGATAACCGCTGTCTGCGCAAGCATAGTCGTTGTCTTATTCATGTTTTGTTTCTCCTTTAGTTTTGTTTAACGTGTGGAAGGTCTCGAACACACTTTGTCTTGATAACCCATGCATTATAGCATTGCGTCTATCTTTTCTCAAGGCAGAATCCGCGGATTTCCCGGTTCACATGCTCCACCTCAGCAAGAAAGCTCTCTGCAGACAATATCCGTACGCCTGAGCCGGACCAGGTTATGACCTGCACCACCTGGTCACTGGTGGCGATGGTCACCTGATGCTTCTCCGACAGCTTATGCGAAAGCTGCTCTATATACTCGTCCGCCGTCTGCGCCTCCTTCGTGAACACCACCTCTATATTATGGTAGCGGAACTGCTCCACCGCATGTCCCTGCACCCGGTAGGCATCGAAAACCGCAATGACCTGCTGCTCCGTATAGCCCTGGAAGTTGGACAGAATGTCCAGCAGCCGCCCCCGGGCGCCGTCCAGATTCTCTGCCGCGAGAGCCTTCAGCTCCGGCCAGGAAAAGACGATATTGTAGCCGTCCACCAGAAGATACTGCTTCACCTTTTCCTTGCGGAGCAGCCCGCGGTTCTGCCGGTTTTCCTGGGCCTTCCGGATATTTTCCTCCTTTTCCCGGGCCCGGATCGTGCGGGCATCGGCTTCATTGACCTCCTTCGCCCGGTTCCGGATCTGTCCGTAGGTGCCTATGAAAATGTCTTCGAGCTCCGCATCCCCGATATAATGCCCGGCCTTCCGGTAGGTCTCGGCTGCATTGCGTCGGGCCGTCCGCATGGCCTCAGCCTCCGACAGCTCCGGCAGCTCCGCCTTTTCCGCAAGGGGCGAGGGAACCTGCATATAGTTTTCCACCTCGTCGAAGGGCACGATAAAGCCGCTGCCATGAGAACAGAAAACAGAGGAGCTGGGATTCATTACGTCCGCATCCGGATCATAACGCCTGTCGAGGATCACCTCCTCCGCATTGTGACACTTCTCATAACCATCCAGCCGCAGAAACAGCTGTCCCCGGCCCTTGGTGTAGATCATGACCTCCTTCTGATAATCCCGCATGGACACCACCGGGGCCCGGCCGGAAAGGACGCTCACGCCGTCTGCGGTTTCCGGTGTCTCAAAGCTCCCCTGCATGTTGCTGATGTCCGTCATGGCCCGCCCCACATATTCCTGTGGCAGCCTGAGCTGAAAGGCATAGAAGGGCTCCAGAAGAACATTCACTGCCTTCCGCAGTCCCTGACGCACTGCCCGCCAGGTGGCTTCCCGGAAGTCGCCGCCCTCCGTATGCTTAAGGTGGGCTTTACCGGCAATCAGGGTGATGCGCATGTCCGTGATGGGCGCGCCCGTCAGAACGCCCACATGCTCCCGCTCACGAAGATGCTGCAGCACCAGCCGCTGCCAGTTGCCCGCCAGCATTTCCTCCCGGCAATCAGCGGCGAACTGCAGTCCGCTGCCCCGGGGAAGCGGCTCCAGCAGAAGATGCACCTCCGCATAATGCCGGAGCGGCTCGAAGTGTCCCACGCCCTCCACCGGCTCCGCTATGGTCTCCTGATACAGGATGCTGCCGCTGCCGAAGTGCACCGTCACGCCGAAGCGCTCCTGCACCAGCCGCGCCAGAATCTCCGTCTGTACCTCTCCCATAAGCTGCACATGAATTTCCTTCAGCTCGCTGTCGTAGCGAAGATGCAGCTCCGGGAACTCATCGGAAAGCCCCCGCAGAGTCTGGTACAGCAACAGCGTATCCGTATCCTCGGAGAAAATCTCATAATCCAGTACCGGCTTCAGGCTCAGTTCTTTTCCTCGGCCGCTTTCACCGATGCCATCCCCGGCCCGGAGGCTGCTGACGCCGGTCAGGGCACAGACAGTTCCCGCCTCTGCACATTCCACCGCCTCATACTTGTCTCCGCTGTAAAGACGAATTTCTGTGATCTTCTCCCCCGGCAGAAGCTCCATCCTGTTTCTCAGCCTGCCGCCGGTGAGCTTCAGATAACTGAGCCGCTGCCCGTTTTCGTCTCTCGCGATCTTAAATACCCGGCCGGAAAGAGCTTCCGGATAAGATGGCTGTTCGGTAAGAAGCCGCAGTCCCTGAAGCAGCAGGTCCACACCCTCCGCCTTCAGGGCAGAACCGAAGAATACCGGAAAAAGGCGTCGCTCACGGATCATTTCACGCACCGTCCCCGGGGTAATGCTGCCGGTCTCCAGATACTGCTCCATGCAGGACTCGCCGGTCAGCGCCAGATTTTCGCAGAGCGTCTCCGAAAAAGCAGGCTCACCGCCTGCCTCTGATTCCCGAAATTCCCGAAAATCCATGCATGCTCCGTCCAGCTTCTCCTGGAGACAGCGAAGCACTGCCTCCGCATCCGTCCCCGGCTGATCCATCTTATTCACGAAAAGGAATACCGGCACCTTATAATGAGCGAGAAGCCGCCAGAGGGTTTCCGTATGGCTCTGGACCATGGAGGCCCCGCTGATCACCAGGATGGCATAGTCCAGCACCGACAGCGTCCGCTCCATTTCCGCGGAAAAATCCACATGGCCCGGGGTATCCAGCAGGCACACCTCCCGCTCTCCCAGAGGAAAACGGGCCTGCTTGGAGAAAATGGTAATGCCTCTTTCCTTCTCCATCTCCGCAGTATCCAGATAGGCATCCCCGTGATCCACTCTGCCCATGCTGCGAAGCTTCCCGCTGCGATAAAGAAGACTCTCCGTCAGCGTGGTTTTTCCCGCATCCACGTGCGCCAGAATACCGATTACAAGCTGCTTCATTTCATTTCCTCCGGTTAAGATCATCATGATGTTGGGCTCAAAAGTCTTTGCACCCAACGATACACGGATTGCTACGTGCTTTGTTTTGACCCTTGTATCCTCATGTATCGAAAAGTATACCAGATAATCCGGCAAATATGGTATGATGTTCTGCAGGAAACAATGACCACAAAGGAGGACTCTTATGTATATTACTTGCCTGGATCTGGAAGGGGTACTGGTACCGGAAATCTGGATTGCCTTTGCCGAGGCCAGCGGCATCCCGGAGCTGAAGCGAACCACCCGCGACGAGCCGGATTATGATAAACTGATGAACTGGCGCCTGGGAATTCTGAAGGAGCACGGCCTTGGACTTCGTGAAATCCAGGATACCATCGCCTTCATTGACCCGATGCCCGGCGCAAAGGAGTTTCTGGATGAGCTGAGAAGCTTCTCCCAGGTAATCATCATTTCCGATACCTTCTCCCAGTTCGCCGCACCGCTCATGAAGAAGCTGGGAAATCCCACCATTTTCTGCAACTCACTGGAGGTTGCCGCAGACGGCACCATCACCGGCTTCAAGATGCGCTGTGAGAATTCCAAGCTAACCACAGTGAAGGCGCTGCAGTCCATCGGCTTCGATACCATCGCCAGCGGTGATTCCTACAATGATCTCGGCATGATTAAGGCCAGTGCCGCCGGCTTCCTGTTCCGCAGCACGGAGCAGATCATCAAGGAGCACCCGGAGCTTCCCGCCTATACTCAGTATGACGAGCTCCTGGCAGGCATCAAAAAAGCCATCAAAGCTCTGTAAATACTGCAATTCCGCCAAAAAATCCGGGGAGAACATCTCCCCGGATTTTTGTTGTCCGACAGGCTCAGTCAGCAGCAGAGCCCTCTTATTTAAGCTCGAATATATCCCGCAATTCGTCCACTACCATGCCGCAGGTCTTGCCCTCTTCATCAATGACAATGTCGGCATACTTTTCATACAGGGCGCAGCGCTCATTGTAGAGATCCAGCAGGGTATAGCCTTCCGGAATCGCAACCCCCCGGTCCACCACATTTCCGATGCGCTGCAGCATTTCCTCATAGGAAATCTTCAGATACACGATGCTGGAAATCTGCTTCAGGTGCTCCATGGCCCAGTCCTCATAGCAGATGGAGCCGCCCGGTGCGATCACCGCATTTTCCGGATTCAGGGATGCGGCAATGTCTCCCTCCACGCGGAGGAAGCCCTCCTGTCCCTGCTCCGCAATGATCTCCTTCAGCAGCTTGCCGGTCCGCTCCTGGATCACGATATCCACATCCAGGAAGCTCATCCCCAGCCGCTTTGCCAGCAGCACACCCACGGTAGACTTACCGCTGGAGGGCATGCCGATCATGGTAATGTTTTTCATGCTATTTCTCCTTTACAGCTGCTCTGCAAAAAGGGAAAGAGGCGGAATCATCTGCTTCTTTCTGGACACAACACCCGGCAGCAGAACAGTGAATCTGTCACCCTCGCCGTCCTTCTCACAGTGCACGGAAAAGGCATTGTCCACCAGCTCATCGGAGCGGCTGCCCACGCAAAGCAGCTTCGTATCCTGGTTCAGGATGTTGGTCAGCATCACGAAGCTCATATCCAGCTTCTCTGTTTCCAGTGCATTCTCGGCAAATGTCATCAGCCGCGGCACCAGCTCCTCCAATTCCTTTGCATTAAGAGAGGTCACCTGGCTCACACCGAAATTGACCTTTCCGGCAGAGAAGTGCTTGAAATCCTGATAGAAGATTTCCGCATCGCTCTTTCCCTTCAGATTGGAGCCGGCGGAAAACATCTCCACTGCATACTTTTCAATATCCACACCCGCAATCTCAGCCAGCTTCCGGCCCACCTTCTCGTCAAGCGGTGTGCAGGTAGGTGAACGGAACAGCAATGTATCGGAAATGATGGCCGACATCAGGAGACCCGCCGTCTGCGGATCGATCTCAACGTCGTTTTCCTGATACATCTGGTAAATGATGGTGCTGGTGCAGCCCAGGGGCTGATTGCGGAAGTAAACCGGTCCCAGTGTCTGCACGGTACCCAGACGATGATGGTCGATGATCTCCACGATCTCTGCCGTCTCTATACCATCCACTGCCTGGGCCGGCTCATTGTGATCCACCAGAATCACCTGCTTGCCGTGATTTCCCAACAGATTCCGTCGGGAAACCAGTCCCAGATAATGGCCATCCTTGGAGAGAATCGGAAAATCCCGGTGCCGCTTGCTGGCCATGACTTCCCGGATATCCTCTACAAAATCATCCTCCTCAAAGGTCAGGAGATTTTCCGTCTTCATGAAATAGCTGATGGGCATAGACTGGTTGATGAGACGAGCCGCTGTATAAGCATCATAGCTGGTCACCATGATGATTCTGCCGCTCTGCTCTGCCAGATTTTTAATGGTCGGCGAAACATTGGCACCCTCGCAAACGATGATGCAGTCTGCCCCGTTGTCCAGTGCAGACAGCTGGTTTTCTGCGCGGTTTCCCAGGATGACAATGTCATGCTCCTGAATGTAGTAGCTCATCATTTCCGGATTGGCTGCCGCAATAACCACCTTGCCCTCGGTGCAGTAACGGTTCTCGTCACCGCAAACCATAGTGGCCTCCAGTGTCTCCAGAATGTTCTTAAACTGTGTATGCGCCTTGGAGATAATGCTGGAATCATAGACATTCATGTAGGATTTCGCGATATCTCCCACGGTAATGAGTCCCTCCAGCTTGCCGTTGTCGGTCACTGCCGGAATGGTAACCACATTGCCCTCGCTCATGCGCATCCAGGCTTCCTTCAGGGAGAGGTTCTTCTTCACCCCTGGAGTCTTCCGATATTCAATATCCGAAACCTGTGTCCGTACAGAATTAATGAGCTGCGGCTCTGCGGCCTTGAAATACTTCAGCACGAAGCTGGTCTCTGCATTCAGGCTGCCTGCCCGGCAAGGCACATATCGCGTACTGTTTGTGATTGTGTTCTTTAATTTTGCATAGGTAATGGCTGCGCAGATGGAGTCCGTATCCGGATTCCGGTGTCCCGTCACCAATACCTTACGTTCTGTGTTATGTGGAATCTTTTTTGTCGTCATATACTGTCCCTTTCCATACATGGCTTCTTCAGCCAAATCCGACGCCGTCGGATTGCAACGACCATTGTATCAGCAGCTTATGAGGACTGCAACCGTGAATGGAAAAAAGGACAAGAACGCGTAAATGATTGTCGTCATTTGGGCACCCGCGCGGTCTGGCTGGGCCCCGCAAGCCAAGCTTGCGCTAAACCCAGCCAGACAAGAGCCAAGCTGTCGCGAAGCCCGCATGATAACAGAGGAGACCCCGATAAGGCTTTCGCCCTACCGGGGTAATTATGAAAAATCTATATAGTGTGTTTGTCGAATTTTAAAGGAAGCGCTTAGTTTTCATCTTTTTGTTCATCGCTTCCGTCTATGGTTATATAGTAATTGGTAAATATGAACAAATTATGAATGGTAAGTGAACTTATTGTTAAAAGCCTGACAAGGACTCTTGTATTGCCTGTATCGCCCGGCTTTCGTTCTCGGATTCCATGCTGGCCTCGGCCTCACTTTCTGCCTGCTTAGCCTCATAAGCACTCTTCGTAGGGAGGCTCCGGGCCCGCTGTATAGCCTGGTTCAGCTCCGACACATAGTCCTGCACCTCATTCAGGTCACCGCAGTACTGCAGCTTGTCTATGGCATCATTGATAAGGGTTTCCAGATCATCATCCTGATACTCCAGTTCCTCCAGTGTCTTCAGCGCATCCTCAAAGGACTGCTTGTTGATCTCCTTCTCATTCTCTGCCCTGGCCTCTTCCGCCTTAGAGGCATCAATGGACTGCTGCTCCTTTGACTCCTTTTCCTTCAGCTCCTCGTACTTCTTAATGGTATCCGTCATTTCCGCCTCGATATTATCGAAGTAGCTCTTCCGATCCAGAAGTCTCGTCAGAATATCCTTCCGAAGGTCCGCATCACTGAGAGTGTCCGTCAGCGGCTTCAGCTCCTGATAAATTTCTCTTTCCTTATAAACATCCTCAACATTGCTGATTTCCAGCGCTTCATAGCTCGTCAGCAGCTCCTGAGCGCGGCTTTCGTTCTTTTGCTCCTCCTTTTCCTGGAGAGATGCCTCCGCCCGGGCCTCATCCGTCGTCGAAGCATAGTCTGTGATTCCCGTTTCCGGATCCGTCCGCATTTCCACCGTATCCGGCTGCGTCCAGTCCTCCGCCTCCAGTCCCTCATGAAGCTGATTCATGGCCTTCTGCCAGATCTTTCCCGCATAAGTGGAGCCGTAAACACCGGGCATAGGTGTGGGCTGATCATAGCCCACCCAAACTGCCATGGTATAGTATTTGCTGTAGCCGCAGAACCAGGTATCCTTGGATTCATTGGTAGTGCCGGTCTTTCCCGCACAGGGCATGCCGTTATCCAGCGCAAGTCCATACCCGGTGCCGTAGCTTTCCGTCAGGGTGCCCTTCAGAATATCTGTCATCATGAAGGCCGTGTCCTCCCGATAAACCTGGGCGCCGGCAGGCTGCCAGCTGCCGGTCAGTTCTCCGTCCTTCTCATGTACTATCTTTGTAACGCAGGTCTTCCCACTGTAGTGACCGCCGTTGGCCAATGTAGCATAGCCCCGGGCCATATCCACCACCCGGACACCGTTGGTGAAGCCGCCGATGGAAACCGCCTCCGTGGTGGTATCCACCCAGTTCAGCCCAAGGAAATGCATGTTGGCAAGGTACTGGAGTCCATACTTTGTCCCGAGATCCGACAGCACCTGCCATGCCACTGTATTGAGCGAACGGTTGACTGCCTCACGCAGAGTCACCAGTCCATGATAGCTGCCTCCCGAATTGCTGGGGCCGCCGTCAAACTTATGGTCATCAATCTGTGTGGCCGGCGTATACTCGCCGCTGTCCAATGCGGGTGCATAATCCAGCAGTGGCTTAATGGCAGAACCGGGCTGGCGTTCGCTGAGATAGGCGCGATTGTACTTGTCCTCCGTGCCTCTTCCGCCCACGACTGCCACCACATAATCGGTTTTGTTGTCAATCACCGCAGCCGCGCCCTGCAGAGCAAACTTTCCGTTCTCCTGAACATCCGTGAAATTCTGAAGTGTTTCATCCAGCTGGGTCTGTACCTTCTCCTGGATCGAAGGATCCAAGGTGGTGTAAATGCTGTAGCCGCCGCCCCGGAGCAAATTCATATAGTAATCATAGGACTCATCATATTTTTCATCATAGGCAGTCTCGGATTCCTTGTCTGTCCAAAGGTACTGGAATTCGAAGTTGTTTGCTTCCATCAGGGTGATCGTCGCGCAATGGAGCGCATAGGAGCTGAGGTAATCCTCGTCCGTTCCCTCCTGGGTATTTTCGGAAACATTGAGCTCCGTAGCGCAGTAGGTTTGGTACTCATCCTCTGTGATATAGCCGCAGTCCAGCATGGATTTCAGCACCTGATTCCGCTTTTCCAGGCAAGCATCCTTGTGGCGCACCGGCTCATAGCGGGAGGGAGCATTGGAAATACCCGCCAGGGCAGCCGCCTCCGGAACCGTCAGATCCTTGGCGGACTTGTTGAAGTAATACTGACTGGCCGCTTCCACACCGTAGCAATTGTTGCCGTAGAAGTTGGTGTTGCAGTACAGCTCCATGATCTCGGCCTTTGTATACATTTTTTCAATTTCCCGGGCCAGCATCATTTCCACAAACTTCCGGGTAAAGGTCCTTTCCGAACTGAGATAGGTGTTTTTCACCACCTGCTGTGTGATGGTCGATCCGCCCTGCGTGATCTTTCCCTTGTTCCGCACCAGCTCCAGGACGGCCCGCAGTGTGGCCTTGTAATCCACGCCGTGATGCACCTTGAAATTCCGGTCCTCCTGGGCAATGTAGGCATTCTGAAGGTTCATAGAAATGTCGTTGATCTTGTCATACACGAAATGTCCCGCATTCACGATGCCCAGCAGTTCCCCGTTGGTGTCATAGATTTTCGTATCCGACAGCTTCGTCAGTTCCTTCACATCCACGGAAGCCAGTTTATCATAGGCTGTGCTCTTCAGCTTATCGTACTCCGGCTTTACCACAAAAACATACAGTCCGGCTCCCGCAATCACAAAAAGCAGCAGCAGAGTCAAAAAGATTCTCCTTAGGATACGCCAGAAGGAATGTCTTTTTTTCTGGCGTTTTCTGTGCCGCCCTGCCGAGATATCCTCCTCCGGTCTCGGATTTTTCATAAGTGCTCCTTTCTTCATCGCACAAAAAGCGGCGCAGAAACCTGTTGATCCCTGCACCGCCTCATTTAGCTCACTATTTGATTGATTTTCATGCCGAAGGCAAGCTTATTTCGCATAATCCACTGCTCTTGATTCACGAATCACGTTGACCTTGATGACACCGGGATACTGCATCTGCTCCTGGATCTGCCGGGCAATGTCATGGGCCATAATGGTCATCTCATCCTCGGATACCTGCTCCGGGATCACCATAACACGCACCTCACGACCTGCCTGTACGGCGAAGGTCTTCTCCACGCCCTTGTAGGAATTGGCAATATCCTCCAGCTCCTTCAGACGGTTGGTATAGGTTTCCAGAGACTTTCTCCGGGCACCGGGACGGGCTGCTGAAATCGCATCTGCTGCAGCCACCAGGCAGGAAATCAGGGATGTAGGCTCCGTACCGCCGTGATGAGATGCCACCGCATTGATGACGGTCTCGGGCTCATGGTACTTCTTGCAAAGATCCACACCCAGCTGCACATGCGTGCCTTCCATCTCGTGGTCAATGGCCTTGCCGATATCATGCAGCAGGCCTGCCCGCTTGGCCATCCGTACATCCAGTCCCAGCTCCTCTGCCAGCAGACCGGAAATCTGCGCCACCTCTACAGAATGACGAAGCGCGTTCTGTCCGAAGGAGGTTCTGAACTTCATGCGGCCCAACAGCTTCTGAAGCTCCGGATGAATGCCGTGTACGCCTACCTCCAGAACAGCAGCCTCGCCTTCCTCCTTGATGGTATCCTCTACTTCCTTGCGGCTCTTCTCCACCACCTCTTCAATTCTGGCGGGGTGAATACGGCCGTCCACAATCAGCTTCTCCAGCGCGATCCTTGCCACCTCACGGCGGATGGGATCAAAGCCGGACAGCACCACCGCCTCCGGGGTATCATCAATGATCAGCTCCACACCCGTCAGCTGCTCCAGGGTACGGATGTTCCGGCCCTCACGGCCGATGATGCGTCCCTTCATTTCATCATTGGGCAGCTGCACCACGGAAACCGTAGACTCCGTCACCTGATCCGCTGAGCATCGCTGAATGGCTTCCACAATATACTGGCGGCCAATCTTCTCCGCTTCTTCCTTGGCGCGATTGTCATACTCATGGATCATCTTCGCTGTGTCGTGCTTGATGTCCTCTTCCACAGACTTCAGCAGTTCTGACTTCGCCTGATCCCGGGTCAGTCCCGAAACGCGCTCCAGCTCTGTCATCTTCTGCTGCTGCAGTGCATCAATCTCCGCTTCCCGATTCTTCAGTCGATCCTCGGTTTTTCCCAGCTCTGCTTCCTTCTTTTCCAGAGACTGTGACCGCTTCTCGGACTGCTCATCGCGCTTCAGCATACGCTTTTCAATCTCGCTGACTTCGCGCCGTCTGTCCTTAATTTCACGATCCAGATCGTTCTTTGCCTTTACGACCTCTTCCTTGGTCTCTAATAGGGTCTCTCTCTTCTTGTTTTCAGCCGTTCTGATGGCATCATCAATAATCTCCCTGGACTTGGCCTCGGCTGTGCCGATTTTTTTCGCATAATCGGCCTTCTCCTTGTTGCGTCCGACGAAGAACATGATGGCACCAACAATAACGGCAACCATAATAATGGGCACTAATGTCACTCCGATACCTCCTTCACTATTGACTTGTTAATGTACAAATATGTGAAGCATGTCGGGACTCACCGTCCCCTCATGAAATCCTCTTGCCGCTGCCTCGCTTTCCCCCTGGCAGGCGACCATATTTATAACCATACATCCTGACGGATATACATTAACTCAACCATTTCATTTTATAAAAAATCAACAGTCATGTCAACAAAGAGGTAGCTATCAGCTGAGCCCAACACAATACAGCCTAGTTTGCGCTCAACCCAGCTGATAGCAGCCCAGCAACAGCGCCGTCTGCTGCCGCCGTGGTGAGCTGACGAACAGCCTTGGTGCGGCAGTCGCCAGCCGCGAAAATCCCCGGTGTTCCCGTGCGGCAGTCCTCGGATGCCGCAATATATCCCTGCGGATCCAGCTCCACCAGTTCAGAAAAGGCCGCCGTGTCCGGCTCCTGACCGATGGCCACGAAGAGTCCCTGCACCAGCAGACTCTCCTCGGTCTCCTTCACGGTATTCCGAAGTCGAAGCCCCGTCAGTCCCTGCGCATCACTTTCCAGCGCTGCCACCACGGTATTCAGAATCAGCTCTATGTTTTCCTTCTCTCTTACCTGCTCCAGCAGCCGGGCTTCTCCGCGAAAGCCCTCTCTCCGATGAATCAGATAGACCTTCTCGCAGAGGTTAGCAAGATATAAGGCATCCTCCAGGGCTGTATTTCCGCCCCCGACCACTGCCACCGTCTGCTTCCGGAAAAACATACCGTCACAGGCGGCACAGTAGGACAGCCCCCGTCCCAGCAGTTCTTCCTCCTGCGGCAGGCCCAGATGCCGGTTCCGGGCACCGGTGGCCAGAATCACGGTCCGGCAGGAGTAAACTGCCTTCGCTGTCTCCACCTGCTTCTCCTCCGCCGCTGTGCGGATCGCTGTTGCCTCCTCAAAGCGCAGCTCCGCACCCAGAGCCATAACCTGCTGGTGCAGACGTTCCGCATATTCATAGCCGGAGATACCGGGAAGTCCCGGATAATTGTCAATGGCCGGCGTATTGATGATCTGTCCCCCGCAGCTTCCCTTTTCCAGCAGCAGTACGGATTTCCCGGCCCGGAGAGCGTAAATTGCCGCCGTCATGCCGGCCGTTCCTGCCCCCACTACAATGATGTCATACATATCCCGTTCCGTCATGTCTTAAGCTTCCTGCAGCAGCGCCAGCACCTGCTCCTTCGGAATGAAGCCGGTGGACTGTCTGCTGACCTGACCGTTGCGGAACACGATCAATGTAGGAATCGCCCGGATGCCGTAGCGAAGCAGCAGCTCCGTCTCCTCGTCTGCATTCACGGAATATACCTTGAAGCCCTCCGCCTCTTTGGCAATCTCTGCGATAATGGGTGCCAGCATCTTGCAGGGACCGCACCAGTCTGCCCAGAAATCCACCAGCACCGGCTCAGATGCCTTCAGAACCTTCTCCTCAAACTCCGCTGCTGTAAGCTTCTCTGCTGCCATTTTTATCCTCCTCATAACTATCATATTTCTCGTGTATTAGTTTCATCTAACTGTT
>CAZJQX010000045.1:0-18694 GCA_964548305.1 uncultured Lachnospiraceae bacterium | reverse complement strand
AGTATCATGTAAGGAAGGGTGAACTTCAGAACCTTGCCCGGATTGTACTCACCGGCAGCGAAGGCTACGGCACACTCGCCGGATCCTGAAGGGAATCCCACAGCGAAGTAGTTAGCGGTACCAATGATGAGAACGAGGCCTCTCGGATCCCAGCCGGCTGCCAGTGCAACGGAAGCTGCGATGGGGATCAGAACGGACTGTGTTCCCATGTTGGAAATGAAGGTGGTCATGATAACAGTTGCTGCGGAGAAGATCATCATAACCTTGAACTGGCTCGGATTCTGTCCGATGAGGTTCAGGATGAACTGACCGATAACTTCGCCGGCACCGGAGGCACCGATGGCATCTGCCACAACAAGAACGCCGGCCAGCATCCAGATCATGTCGCAGGTCATTTCCTTGGAAGCTTCCTTGGCATCCATGCAGCCGGTAAAGATCAGGATGATGACGCCTGCTGCAGGTGCAAGATACATGAAGTTGCCTGTGATCTGGTTAAAGATGAGGCAGAGCATAACAGCTGCAAATACAACGTAAACGATCATCTGCTGGGACTTCGGGAGCTTTTCAGCCTCCTTGCCCTTCTTCAGCTTAGTGGTGTCGACTGCATTGTCCTTCGGCATCAGCTTCCAAGCAAAGATGCAGTACAGTGTCAGAACAACAATAGGAATGATGGCAAACTTAAACGGATCCAGGAGACTGATCATATACTCCGGATGGCCCTCACCGATGATGCCCTCATAGAAGCCGTTCAGTGTGGCAAAGGTTGTGGCACCGAGACCGACGGGAAGACGGAACTTCCAGGCAACCATAACACCCAGCAGCGGCAGGATCAGGCGATTTGCGGTGATCTCACCGGTGTTGTTCAAAGTGGTCAGGAAAACCACCAGGATAGCCAGAGCGGCGGTAGACGGTACGAACTGGGAGAACAGAGCGGCAACGGCATAGAATGCGATGATCAGCATGATGCCGCTTTTTCCCTGCACCATATTCAGGGTTTTGGAAATCTTGTCAACCAATTCAGTTTTCGAAAGAACGGCAGACAATGCCAGTGTCGGTGCAATCAGCACCACGGTTTTGTTGCCGAAGCCGACGAACGCGGATTTCAGCTCCACGACACCGGTAGCGGCCAGAATCAGACAGCAGGTCATTGTGGTGACACCGAAGGGAACCTTGTGCCAAACGAACATGACCATCATAAATAATGTGACCAGAAGAACGATGGTTAACTGTGACATATCTATTTTCGATCCTTTCCCAAGTGATAAGCCTTACTGCATCAGTACACGTACCTGACGTACCCGCTCCCGGACAAAGTCAGCCCAGACAGTGGGATCATAGTAGCAGTTGTTTTCATTGGTGTACTGACCGGCACGATCGGTGATCTCGATCTGGTTCGGATGGCTCGGCAGGGCAATGTCGACATGCATAGCGGTCAGCTTGGCCTCGTCCTCGAAGAAACGGTCGCGCAGAGCCGGTGTCAGCATCTTGCTGGTGGAATAGTACTTATCGTTCATGGTGTTTGCACCGACGCCGCCGTGCATGCCCAGTGTGTAGGTCTTGCCGTCAGCAGGATTGGTCTCCTCCCAGAAGAAGCTGGTGCAGCCGATGGTATGACCCGGTGTCAGCATGGTGCGGATGGAAATGTCGCCGAGCACAACAGGTGTGTTGTCGTCATAGAACTTGTCAATCTGGAAATCCATGGGATGAGAATCCTTGTCCAGCACCAGAGTCTCCTCGGGAACCTTCTGGTAGAACTCCCAGTCCTCCTTGGACATATACATCTCTGCACCGGTGATCTCCTTCATGAGCTGTGCGGCGCCGCAGTGATCGAAATGGGCATGGCTCAGCAGGATCTTCTTGATATCGGTGGGCTTATGGCCGGTTTTGTAAATGCTGTCGATGAGCAGATATGCGCTCTCAGGAATGGCGGTATCAATAAGAATACAGCCCTCGCTGGTTTCGATGAGCCAGCAGCCTACCCAGGTCTGACCTGCTACATACCAGGTTCTCGGAGATACCTGGAACGGCTCGATGGCCGCAGTCCACGGGCGATAAGCCAGTGTAGCTACCGGATCTGCCATTGGTTTTGTACATTTGAATGACATAGAACTCCCCTTTCGTGTGTGCGCGGAAAATGCCGCCTGACACAGCACTTTTCGCTTAAAAAAACAATAATTTTTCCTTGTCTTCATAGTAGCGGAGATATACTATTAACACAACTTATAAGAACGCAGAATTAAACTTAGTTAAATTAAGATATGACAATATTTTCACAAAGAAGGAGACAGGAAATGGATCTGAAGCAGATTGAAAACATCCTGGCCATCGCCAATAAGGGCAGCATCACCAAGGCGGCGGAGGGACTCTTCGTCACCCAGTCAGCCCTGAACCAGCAGCTGCTGAAGCTGGAGAAGGAGATCGGACTGCCGCTTTTTGAGCGGCGAAGCCACAGCATGATCCCCACGGCTGCGGGACAGATTTATCTGGATGGGGCACGGGAGATCCTACAGATTAAGGAAAACACCTATAAGCGGCTGTCGGATATGAATGATGACAGCTACGGCACCATTTCCATCGTCTATACGCCGGAACGGGGCTCCGACATGTTCTCGGAGGTGTTTCCGGTTTTTCATCTGCTGTATCCGCATGTCCGCTTTCAGACCCGGGAGCTCAGAAACAAGCAGATGGAGCAGCTGCTCATAAACAAGGAAACGGATCTGGCCTGCATTACCTATACCGAGGAACAGAAGAATCCTGCCTTTTCTTATATCGGAAGCGTAAAGGAGGAAATCGTTCTGGGCATGCCGGCCTCCCATCCGCTGGCCCGCCTCGCAGGAGAAAACAGCGCCGAGCGGCTGCCGGAGCTTGATCTCCGTCTGCTGAAGGATACGGATTTTGTGCTGGCGGGACCAGACACCAAAAGCTCCGATATTGAAGCAGAAATTTTCAGCATCGCCGGCTTTCACCCGAAGGTACTCTATACCGCCTCGGGAAGCGCCACCCGGATCCGCTCCGTAAGGTCCCAGCTGGCCTGCGCCTTCTTTCCGGCCTTTTATATCGATGCGGAGGCCCCGGCGGTCTACTTCTCGGTACAGCCCCACAAGCACTGGTACAGCACCGTGGCTTACCGAAAAGACAGCTATCTGTCCGTACCGGAGCTGGTGCTGACCGATCTGATCCGTAAATACAACGCAAGAGTCAGCAATTTTAAGGATGTAAAGGTAATGTAGGCGCCGCCGGAAGCCGTGCCGTGCATGGACTTTTCCGCACTCTCACGCTATACTTTCACTTGGTCAAAAATCACGGCAGCGGTTTCGCACTGCATTGCCGCATCGCATACCTGTTTAGCAAGGAGATACCATGAATCCTGGAACCCTTTATATCTGTGCCACCCCCATCGGAAATCTGGAGGACATCACCTATCGGGTGCTGCGCTGCCTCCGGGAGGTGGATCTCATCGCCGCAGAGGACACCCGGAACTCCATCCGGCTTCTGAATCATTTCGAGATCAAAACGCCCATGACGGCATATCATGAATATAATAAGTACGATAAGGCCCGGTATCTGGTGCAGGAGCTCCTGAACGGAAAAAATATCGCCATCATCACGGATGCCGGCACACCCTGCATTTCTGATCCGGGCGAGGAACTGGTGCGTCAGGCCGCGGAGGCCGGTATTGTCATCACCAGCCTGCCCGGTCCCGCCGCCTGCATTACCGCGCTGACCCTGTCGGCGCTGCCCACCCGCCGCTTTGCCTTCGAGGCCTTTCTGCCGGCGGAGAAGAGGGAGCGGCAGGAAATCCTCGCGGAGCTGTCCCGGGAAACCCGCACCATGATCGTTTACGAGGCGCCTCACCATCTGCGGAAGACACTGGCAGAGCTGGCGGAGACACTGGGCGAGGATCGCCGGATTTCCCTCTGCCGGGAGCTGACCAAGACGCACGAAGAGAGCATCCGCACCACACTGGGGGATGCCATCGCGAAATATGAGGCCGAGGAGCCCCGGGGCGAATATGTGCTCGTCATCGAAGGGAAATCTCGGGAAGCCCTCCGTCAGGAGGCCATCGAGGACTGGACAGCGATGCCTCTCGCGGATCACATGCAGCATTACCTCGATCAGGGGCTGTCCGAAAAGGATGCCATGAAGGCCGTCGCGAAGGACCGCGGACTCGGCAAGCGCGAGGTCTACCAGGCATGGAAGGTATCCAACGAAAAATAAGGAAACGCTGATTAAATCAAACTAACTGAACAAAAATCTCGGGGCAAGGACGCCCCGACTTATGGAGTCAATATGGAACAAAACAAGCAATGGTTTCGGCGGGGACTGCACGACGGCATCCCCATCGCTCTTGGCTATTTTGCTGTGGCCTTCGCACTGGGCATTTCCGCAAAGCGCGCCGGGCTCACCGCCTTTCAGGCCACACTGGCAAGTCTTCTCTGCAACGCCTCCGCAGGCGAATATGCCGGCTTCACGGTGATCGCCTCGCAGGCACCGTATCTGGAGATGGCCGTCATTACCCTGATCATCAATGCCCGCTATCTCCTCATGTCCGCCTCCCTCTCACAGAAGGTCTCGCCGGACATGGCTTTCCGGCACCGGCTTCTGGTGGGCTTCGTCATCACAGATGAAATCTTCGGCGCCTCCGTGACCCAGCCGGGCAAGCTGAATCCCTTCTATAATTATGGACTTGCCCTTGCTTCCCTCAGCTGGTGGGCCGTCGGCACCTGCCTCGGCGTCGTGGTCGGCAACATCCTGCCGGCTCTGCTGGTGACAGCCCTGGGCGTCGGCATTTACGGCATGTTTCTCGCTATCGTGATTCCCCCGGCACGAAGCAATCCGGTGATCCGCATTCTGGTGCTGCTGTCCATGGTGCTGAGCTTCCTTTGCTCCCGCCTGCCGGTGATCAGCTCGCTTTCCGAGGGAAGCCGCATCATCCTTCTGACCGTTGTGCTCTCGCTCGCCGCCGCGATTCTCTTCCCGGTGTCCGAGGAAGCCGCAGCGGGCGATGCCGCGCCGCAGTCTCCTCAGGAAAATGCTGTCGGCACCACTGCCGGAAAGGAGTCAGAATAATATGAACGCCTACATTTACATCTTCATCATGTTTCTCGTGTCCTATCTCCTGCGGGTTCTGCCGCTCACGCTGATCCGCCGGGAAATTCGAAACCGCACCATCCGTTCCTTTCTCTTCTACGTACCTTACGTAACCCTGGCGGTCATGACCTTCCCCGCCATAATGGACGCCACCGCCAATCCCCTCTCGGGACTGCTGGCCCTGATCCTCGGGATCATGCTGGCCTGGTTCGGTGCCGGCCTCTTCCCCACCGCCATGGCCGCCGTTGCCGTGGTGCTGCTGAGCGCCCTGGTGCTGGGATAAGCAATCACAATAATTGTTTAGAGAAGCACTGATTTAAGCGCTTCCATTGCCAGGTTTACGTTGCAAATCAGCAAACTCTTCTGCAAAGCCGAAAACAAGGAGGCATCCTCATGCTTTTGATGAACAAAACGCTTCTGAAGCTCAGCCGGGAGCTGTGGTCCTGGATCCTGGCCATCGCCGCCGTGAGCTTTCTGACCCTCGTGGGCACCACCGCGTTGGCGGAGATCATCGGCAGCTTTCTCGGCAGCCTGTTTCAGCCGCAGGAATTCCTGAAAAACGCGGGATCTGCACTGCAGGCTGCAGGACTCGCTGCTGTCTTCACCTTCTTGGCCCAGCTGCTGAAGGGTCTCCTGGAATACAAAACCGCAGCCAAGGCCCGGGAAAGCATGCGGAAAACGATCTTTTCCAAGGTCATGGCACTGGATGCCGGCGGCATTGAAAAGATCGGTCCGGTTTCCGCCATCACCGCCTCTGTGGATGCTGTGGAGCAGATGCAGGCCTACTGCAGCACCTATCTGCCCAGTCTCCTCTACAGCGTTCTGGCCCCCATCTACCTTTTCTTTCATCTAAAGATGATTTCTCTGCCGGTGGCGGTTCTCATGTTGGTGACTGCCCTGCTCCTGCTGCCCCTGAACAATCTGTTTCGGCATCGCATCGAAGAGATCCGGAAAATTTACTGGCGCTCTCTGGATGACATGACCGGCTACTACATGGACAGCCTGCGCGGTCTCACCACCCTGAAGCTTTTCGACCGGGACCGGGAGCACTCCCGGATTCTCGGCGAGAAAGCCGATGTCCTGAACAAAAACATTAACGCATTCATGAAGATCAACTTCACCTCCTTCCTGGTGACGGAGGGTCTGATCTATGCTGCCATTGTTCTGTCCCTGGTGGATTCCGCAGTGCGCATCTCTGCGGGCAGCATCAGCATCGCGGATGCACTGGTGGTTTTAATGCTGTCCTACAGCTACTTCTCCTCTGCCCAGCAGCTGATGAGTGCTTCCCACAGCGCCCTGACCGCCATTTCCGCCGCAGGCAAGGTGGAGGAAATCCTGAACACCGACAGCACGCGCCCCTATGATCCGGCATTGCCCCGGGATCCGGAAAACTTCCGCGGCATCCGCATGGACCATGTTTCCTACGGCTACGAGGGAAGGCCGCAGGCCCTGCAGGACATCTCGCTGCGCATTCCCAAGGGCTCCGTTGCGGCGCTGGTGGGCCTGTCCGGCTGCGGAAAATCCACCACTGCCTCCCTTCTGATGCGCTTCTGTGATGCCTCCTCCGGAAGGCTCTACCTGGAGGGTGCGGATTACTGCAGCATGAAGCCGGAAGATCTCCGCAAGCACATCGCCATGGTGCCCCAGCAGGTCAATCTCTTTTCCGGAACCATTCGTGACAATCTGCTGCTGGCGGACCCCGCTGCTGACGACAAAGCCCTCATGGACGCCGTAACGGAAGCAGGTCTTCTCCCCTTTGTGCAGTCCCTGGAAAAGGGCCTGGATGCATCCGTGGGTAATGCCGGCGCTTCCCTCTCCGGCGGCCAGCGGCAGAAGCTCGGCATTGCCAGAGCCCTTCTGTCCCGGGCGGAATACATGATCTTCGATGAGGCCACCTCCAGCGTGGATCCGGAAAGCGAGCGGGAAATCTGGGAAACCATCCATCATCTCGCAGAAACGCGAACCCTGCTGATCATTTCCCACCGCATGTCCTCGGTGCAAAGCGCCGACTGCATTTACGTCCTGAAGGATGGGCATGTCCTGCAAAGCGGCCGTCACGAGGAGCTGATGAAGGAAGACGGCTTATACCGTGAACTGGTGCTGCGCCAGCAGGCCATGGAGGTATCCGCATGAAACGAAAATTTTCCTATTCCATGGGCGAAATGACCCGACGGCTCCTGGCCATGGGACGGCCGATCCGGAAGTACATCCTGATTTCCACTGCCGCCAGCATTCTCGGCGCTCTGGCGCACATGGGGCTCATGGGCTTCGGTGCACTCTGGCTCCTGTCCGCAGCGGGTCTATGCCGCAGCATGCCAATGTACGCTGCCCTGACAATACTCTGTGCCGTTCTCATTGCCGTCTGCCGCTACCTGGAGGGTGTTTTCTCACATCTCGGCGCCTACGGCATTCTCGCGAAAATGCGGGTGCATCTCTTCGATGCGATTGACCGGATTTCGCCTGCCTACATGGTGGGAAAGGAAACCGGAGACCTCATGAACATCGCCGTAGCGGACATTGAAACCCTGGAGTTCTTCTTTGCCCACACCATCGGGCCCATGTTCACCGTGGTGCTGCTGCCGGTGACCACCGTGGCTCTCGCCTGGTATGTCAACCCGTTGTACGCCGCTGTGCTGATTCCGATCTATCTGATCATCAGCGTTCTTCTGCCGCTCGCCGCCCTGAAGGCCGGCCGGGGCATCGGCATGAAGTACAGAGAATGTCTTGGCAGCCTGAAATCCAGAATTCTGGAGAGTGTATACAGTATCCGGGATATTCAGATCTTCGGTGCAGGCGAACGCCGGCTGCAGGAGGTCATGGCCGCGAACCGCGAGGTAAACACAGCCTCCCTGGGCCTGACACTCCATAAGCAGACCATCGCTTCCCTGCCGAATCTGTTTGTCTCCCTGGCCAGAATTCTGATTCTGGTATGCGCCGGGGTTCTGGCCGCCCGGGGCAGCAACGATCCCGTCGGGACCATTGCCCTGTCCTTCGCCGCCACCGCTTCCCTCTCCTCCAGCTTCAGCCTAACCGTTGTGGTCACCAGTCTGCTGGAAGCCTATGCCGCCGCAGAGCGGATGTTCCAAATTGAGGACGCCGTGCCGGAAACCGAGGAACCGGCGCATCCCGTTTCCTGCGGCAGCATTGAAAGCATAGAATTTCGGGACGTCAGCTTCTCCTATCCGGGCACAGAAAAGAAAGTCCTTCAGCATTTCAGTTATATGATTAAAAAAGGGGAAAAAATCGGCATTGCCGGAGAGTCCGGTGCCGGAAAGTCCACGATCCTGCGCCTGCTGCTGCGCTTCTATGCTCCCGACAGCGGAGAAATTCTCCTGAACGGCATCCCACTGGAAAGCATCAGCTTTCAGGAGCTGCATCAGAGAATTGCCTTCCTGGAGCAAGACACCTACCTCTTTGATGCTACAATAGCCGAGAATATCCGCATAGCGAAGCCGGAAGCCACCATGGAAGAGGTCAGAGATGCCGCCGACCGCGCCGGCATCGGCGATTTCATCGCCACCCTGCCGCAGGGATATGAAACGGATATGGGCCAGATGAGTGCCCGACTTTCCGGCGGTGAACGCCAGCGTATCGGCATTGCCCGCGTGCTTCTCCGGGATCCGGATATCTGCCTCATGGACGAGCCCTCCAGCGCCCTGGACGCCCTGCATGAAAAGGAGCTGTTGCATACCCTGAAAACGGCCTATGCCGGAAAGACGCTGATGCTGATCTCCCACAGAGGCAGCACCCTGGCCGACTGCGACAGGATCTTGCAGGTAAAGGCAGTGCGGTGAAAACTATAGCATCATTCTGATCACGTTGATCAAAGCGTCTGTGTCACCTGCACCCTCTGCAGGCGGCGCAGGCGCTTTCTGTTGCTGCACAGCCGCCGAGGGCGGTTTCCCGAAGCTCCGCCGGCAGCCGCTTTCCCACAACAAACATGGCTTCCAGCATCTGATCAAAGGGGATCAGCTGATGAATGCCGGCCAGCGACATTTCGGCCGCCGTCAGGGCATTGGCCACCCCGGCCGCGTTGCGGTTCTGGCAGGGATATTCCACCAGTCCGCCGACCGGATCACACACAAGTCCCAGCGTATTCATCAGCACGGTTGATGCCGCATCCAGACACTGCGTCGGCGTACCGCCCAGAAGCTCTACTGCCGCAGATGCTGCCATCGCAGATGCCACGCCGACCTCTGCCTGACAGCCGCCGACCGCGCCGGCCACTGTTGCATTCCGCATGGCAAGATAGCCGACCGCACCGGCATTAAACATAGCGTCCACAATCTGTGCATCCGAAAATGCATTGCACTCCTGCAGCGCCAGCAGAAGACCGGGTACCACACCGGCAGAGCCGGCCGTCGGCGCCGCCACGATCAGTCCCATGGAAGCATTTGTTTCCAGAACCGCCATGGAATACGTAATGGCACGCTGCAGCACAGCACCACAAATGTTTTTCCCCGCCCGGAAATGCGCCTCCAGCTTCCGCGCCTCTCCGCCGATCAGTCCGCCCATGGAACGAATCGACTCCCGAACCGGTGTCCGGGCCGAGCTCTGCATAATTTCCCAGGCCTTCTGCATCCGCGCATTAACTGCCTCCGCCGTCATTTCCCCAAGCTGCACTTCCCGCTGCCGCATCACTTCCGAAATGGGCAGCTGATGCGCTTCACACAATGCCAGCAGCTCCGCTGCCGATTTGAAATCCATATTCATCCTCTGCCTCCTCAGGACTGCACAATCATCACGTCATGAATATTCGGATTCTGCCGGAGCAGTGTATCCACGTCCTCGGGCAGCCGCTCATCCGACTCCACAATCGTATAGGCCTTGCTGCCCTTCTCCTCACGGAACAGGCGCATGAACGCGATGTTTACGCCGCGGTCGCTGAGCGTTTTGGTAATGTGCGCAACCACACCCGGCTTGTCCTGCTGCACGACGATCAGCGCATTGTACTCACCTGTGAAGTCCACCTCCACGCCGTTGATCCGCACGATCCGCACCTTGCCGCCGCCCAGAGACTCGCCCCGGATCGTCATCACCTGCCCGAAGGCATTTTCCATCCGGATATCCACCGTGTTGGGATGCACCTCGGTCTCCGTCTCGTTCGGCGTGAAGCTGTAGATAATGCCTTTCTCCTCCGCAATCCGGAAGGAATCCCGGATACGGCTGTCGTCCGCCGAGAATCCCATAATGCCGCCCAAAAGCGCCCGGTCGGTGCCGTGTCCGTGATAGGTCTTGGCGAAGGAGCCGTAAAGCGTGAAATCCGCGCGGCGAAGCGGCGGCGCAATCATCTTCTGCGCGAGAAATGCAATGATTTCCGCACCCGCTGTATGCGAGCTGGAGGGACCGATCATATTCGGCCCCAGTACATCAAATACGCTGATAAATGCCATGGCTTTTACCTCCGTGCTGTCTGCTGATGACTACAGTATAGTACGGTGTTTTCATAACACAAATTCATAGAAATTATCTGTTTCATAAATATTTTTTGCAGCTCACAGTCGGGACATTGGCCCACAAAAATACCCCTATGGGCGCCGCAGATCAGATCTGCTTACCACCCATAGGGGTTTCCTGTTGTTTTTATTTCTATTCTTTATCCGACGTCACCCTGATGTTTCCGCTTCCGCCGAAGCCCTCCGGCGGCTCTGTCTCCGTCAGAATGACAGCCCCCTCAAAGGAAGCGAAAGTAACAGAACTCACAACACCGAACTTCTGGCTGTCCGCCAGCACATAGCAGTGCTCTGTCTGCTCCATGGCCGTCTGCTTCACCAGCGCCTCATTGGGATCCGGTGTGGTAAAGCCGTGACGCTTGCTGATGCCGTTGGTTCCGAAAAAGCCCTTGGTGAAGTGGTAGCCCTGGATCGTCAGAATAGCTCTGCTGCCCACCACTGCCTCCGTGGTGCCCTTCAGCTCACCGCCAATAAGAATCACCCGACGGCCGGCAGCCGCCAGACGCTGCGCATGAGATACGGCATTGGTGACAAAGGTGGCTCTGCAGTCGGGAAGATAATCCAAAATGTAGCCGGTGGTGGTACCTGCATCCAGGTAAATGAAGTCATCATCCTGTATGAGTCCCGCCGCAAAACGCGCAACCTCACGCTTTTCCTCCTGCTGCAGTCCGATTTTCTGGGCAACGGACGGCTCCGTTCCCGTAAAGGCACCCTCCAGAGATACTGCACCGCCGAAAACCTTGGTCAGACGTCCCGCCGCATCCAGCGCATTCAGGTCCCGGCGAATCGTGGATTCCGAAACTCCCAATGCCTCCTTGATCTCCGCCAGCGTTACGCTTCCCCTTTTTTTCAGAAGCTTAAGAATCAGCTCGTATCTCTCTTCTGTCAGCATATAACTCCTCTGTGATGCTAAACAGTTACTGTATTTGTTTACAGTCTGCTAATGTCCGTCTCTCTGATGATTTTCCGGATTGGCAGCACGCATCCCGGCGATACGGACAGCTCGTCCACGCCCATCTTCAGGAAGGTCTGTGTCAAGCTCATATCCGCGCCCAGCTCGCCGCAGATACCGGCCCAGATGCCCTCAGCGTGCGCATTGTCCGCCACCATCTTGATCATGGCAAGCACTGCCGGATGGTGAGGATCATAGAATTCGTCCAGCTCCGGATTCTGACGGTCGATGGCCAGTGTATACTGGGTCAGATCATTTGTGCCAATGCTGAAGAAATCCACCTTCTTGGCGAGCTCCCGGCTCATCATCACCGCCGCCGGAGTCTCAATCATGATGCCCTGCTTCGGATCACCGTACTCCAGCTTCTGCTCTGTCAGCTCCGTCTTCACCTCTGCCACGATCTTCGCAATGGCATCAACCTCCCAGGTACTGGTGATCATAGGATACATGATCAGGAGATTGCCGTAGGCACTGGCGCGGAACAGGGCGCGCAGCTGGGTCTTGAAAATTTCCGGCCGTGTCAGGCAAATGCGGATTGCACGGCAGCCCATGGCCGGGTTCTCCTCCTTCTTCAGCCGGAAGTAGTCGCACTGCTTGTCGGCACCGATGTCCAGGGTACGGATGATCACCGGCTTGCCGGCCATGGTCTCCACCACATGCCGGTATACCTGGAACTGCTCCTCCTCAGTGGGGAAGTCCTCCTTCTCCAGATACAGGAATTCGCTGCGGAACAGACCAATGCCGGCTGCGTCATTCTGCATCACGGAAGCCAGATCCTTGCTGTTGCCGATATTGGCAAACAGCTTGATCTTCTTGCCGTCCACCGTGACGGTTTCCTGTCCCTTCAGGGTCTGCAGCAGCTCCTTCTTTTCCTGTTCTTCCTTCTGACGCTGACGGAAGCTTGCTAAGGTTTCCTCATCCGGCTCCACATAAACCGTACCCTGGGTGCCGTCCACAATGGCCAGCTTGCCGTCCACCGTTTCATCCAGCGGCACATTGGTGCCAATCAGCGCCGGAATGCTCATGGTCCGGGCCAGAATTGCTGTATGGGAATTCACAGAGCCCTGTACCGTCACAAAGGACAGCACCTTGTCCTTCTCCAGCTGTACCGTCTCGGAGGGTGCCAGATCCTCTGCCAGGATAATCACCGGCTCATCTGTATGGAGACCCTGACCGGCTCCGCCGGACAGAACACGGACGATCCGCTCAGAGATGTCCTTCACATCCGCTGCGCGGCCCCGCATATACTCATCATCCATAGCGGCAAACATCTGGGAAAAATTGTCGCCGGTCACCGCCACAGCGTACTCTGCATTGACCTTCTGGGTTTCAATGATGTTCCGGGCCGCATCCAGATAATCGTCATCCTCCAGCATCATCTGGTGGATTTCGAAGATGGCTGCATTTGCCTCGCCTACCTCCTTCACCGCCTTGTCATAAAGCTCTCCCAGCTGGCGAATCGCCTCCTGTACGGCATCATCGAAGCGCTGCTTCTCTGTCTCCGTATCCTCGATTTTTGTTCGCTTTACGGTCTGCTCACCCTTCTGATAGACGCAGATCTTACCAATAGCCACACCGCCAAATACACTTTTTCCCTGATATGTCTGCATACGGACACTCCTCTTTGAGATTAGTTCATTTTTAGTAATTGTTTAGCACCACTGCATCGCTGCAGTGGTGCTAAACATTTTACATACGTTCCTTCATAAAGCTGCTGACTGCCTCATAAGCGGCATCCTCATCCTCACCCTCAAAGGTCAGAACCACTTCCTGTCCGCACTTTACAGCCAGACCCATGATGCCGAAGATCTTCTTGCAGTCGCCGCTCTTGCCGTCCTTGGTCAGCTTAATGGTGCTGGAAAACTGCTTCGCTGCCTTCACCAGCTCTCCGGCCGGACGTGCATGAATACCCTCAGAATCGGTGATGGTGTACTTAAACTCTCTCATGATGAAATTCTCCTTTTTATGTATAATGTTAGGTTCAAAAAACTGTATTTTATTCTACCACAGTCTTTTTCAAGACTCCAAGCAATATTGTAGAAATTGCAGTGCCGACCACCAGTGCCAGAAGATACTGCAGCGGGTTGCCCATTACCGGGAACACGAAGATGCCGCCGTGGGGTGCCATCAGTGTACAGTTAAACAGCATGCTCAGTGCGCCGGCGATGCCGGAGCCGATCACACAGGCCGGCAGCACATGCACCGGATCGGAGGCTGCGAAGGGAATGGCGCCCTCGGTGATGAAGGCGAGGCCCATGATGAAGTTTGTGGGGCCGGACTCTCTCTCCTCCTTCGTGAACTTCTTCTTAAACAGAATGGTGGCCAGTGCAATCGCGCAGGGCGGTGTCATGCCGCCGATCATCACAGCAGCCATCACATCATAGTTGCCGGAGGCAATGGCTGCAGTACCGAATACGTAAGCTGCCTTATTGAAGGGGCCGCCCATATCGATAGCCATCATTGCCGCGAGAATGAAGCCGAGCACCAGACGGCTGGAGCTGCCCATGCTGGTGAGACCGTTGTTCAGGGCAATGTTTACGGCGCCCATGATGGGCTCCACCACGAAGCTCATGACCAGTCCAATGCAGAGAATGCCGACCACCGGATAGATCAGCACCGGCGCAATCTTCTCCAGCGCCTCCGGAAGACGCTCACAGGCCTTCCGCAGCAGCAGGATCACATAGCCTGCAGCAAAGCCGGCCACCAGTGCGCCCAGGAAACCGGATTTCCCCTGATAAGCGATCATGCCGCCCACAAAGCCGACTGCAAGCGCCGGCCGGTCGCCGATGGCCATGGCAATGAAGCCCGCCAGTACCGGCAGCATGAAGCCGAAGGCCACGCCGCCCACACTCTTAAACCATGCCGCCAGCGGGGTAATGGTACCGAAATTGCTTCTCTGGTCCAGCGGCAGCGAGTTCATATCCACGCTGAAGCCGTCGATCAGGAAGGCGATGGCAATGAGGATGCCGCCGCCCACAACGAAGGGCAGCATATGGGAAACGCCGTTCATCAGCTGTGTGTAAATCTGATGACCAATACCGCCGGACTTACCTGATGCTGTCCGCTGCACCGACTGTCCGCCGGAGGTGCTGTGATAAACCGGAACCTCTCCGGATGCCGCCTGCGTGAGAAGCTCCGGGGCCTTGCTGATGCCGTCGGACACCTGGCACTGAATCACCCGCTTTCCGTCAAAGCGATCCATGGGCACCTGGGCATCTGCTGCCACGATAATGCAGTCTGCCTCATCGATTTCCGCCTGGGTCAGCACATTTTTCGCACCGGCCGAACCCCTGGTCTCGATCTTGATCTTCCATCCCTTGGCCCTTGCCGCCTTCTCCAGTCCCTCAGCCGCCATATAGGTATGGGCAATGCCGGTGGGACAGGAGGTCACAGCCAGCAGCTTCGGCCCGACAGCATTTTCCTCGGAAGCAGCCTCTGTGGCTGCACTCGCTTCAGCGCCTGCCGTCAGCCGGTCGTCAATGTCCGCCTGCTCCGCATCCGCCTTATCGATAATGGAAAGAAATTCCTCCACAGAACCCGCCTTCCGCAGGGAATCCGAGAAATTCTCGTCCATCATCAGCACCGAAAGCTTGCTCAAAACATCCAGGTGCACATTGTCTTTGGTGTTCGGCGCCGCAATCAGGAACAGCAGTGTCACCGGATCCCCATCCAGGGCATCGAAATCCACGCCGTTTTTGATCACCATGGCAGCCAGTCCCGGTGCCTTCACCGCATCGCACTTTCCGTGGGGGATGGCAATGCCCTCTCCGATACCTGTGGTGCTCTCCTCCTCCCGGGCATAAACCTGCTTGCGGTAGGCCTCCACATCCGACAGCTTGCCGCTCGCCGCCATCAGCTCCACCGCAAGATCCAGCGCTTCCGATTTGCTTGCCGGTGCCGCATCCAATGATATGCTCCGCGGATCCAGTAAATCAGTAATCTTCATACTCGCTCCCTTCTTTTTATCCTTCATGGCTTTTCAAAGCACATAGTTCACTGAATTCGATTAATGCTGCATCTTGTATACAGATCTTCAATTTCCGCCTTTGTGGCCAGCTGCTCCGAGAAGGCACTGGCACTGCCGGAGGCCACGCCCATACGGAACGCGTGCGCATAATCTCCGCTCTCGCCGTATCCCGCAAGGAAGCCGGCCACCATGGAATCACCCGCGCCGACACCATTCTTAAGTACTCCCTTCGGTGCCTCCGCCTCGAAGACATTACCATCCTCCGCCAGCAGAACGGCCCCTTCACCGGCCATGGAAACCAGCACATTCCGCGCGCCCCGCTCCTGCAGCTTTCGTGCATAGGGGATCACCTCCCGCCGCGTCGAAAGCGTCACGCCGAAGATCTCTCCCAGCTCGTGATTGTTGGGCTTGATCAGGAAGGGATGATGCACCAGCACCTTCAGCAGAAGATCCCGCGTGGCATCCACCACGATGCGTACGCCGCGATCCTGAAGATGCGCCATGATTTTTTCGTAAATGTCGTCGGGCAGCGTTGCCGGGATGCTGCCGGCCAGTACGAGTGTGTCCTCTGCCGTCAAGCCGTCCAGCTGCGTCATCAGCTTCTCCACAGCCGCCTTCGGAATATCCGGCCCCTGACCGTTGATCTCGGTACCGTCAATGGACTTCAGCTTCAGGTTGATGCGGGATATCCCCTCCTCCAGGGTAATGAAGGCGGCCCGAACACCCAGGCTTTCCACGCCTCTGCGGATTTCCTCCCCTGTGAAGCCGGCAATGAAGCCCAGCGCCGTATTGGCGATGCCCAGGTTCTGCAGCACTGTTGAAACATTGATGCCCTTGCCGCCCGGGAGCAGCAGCTCCGAATCCGTCCGGTTGGTCAGCCCCAGCTTGAAATCCTGCACCGACACAATGTAGTCAATGGACGGGTTGAATGTCACCGTATAAATCATATGCGCACGTTCCTTTCCGTTTGATTGAATCTGCTTGCATTATACTGTGCAATTCATCCATGTTCAACCAAACTAATCCACAATCATTCACCGATTCTTTCATGCAAGGTGCACAATACAAGTTTCATCTATGCCGCAATGGCAGGCAAAAAAACGGACCGCGAAGGATATCCCTTCACAGTCCGTCAAAGTCCGTCATTTTTCTTCAGCAATACTGCCAGTGCGTTTTCTGAATCCTGTCACGCACGGAAAATATACGAGCTTCCCTTATTCAGCTTGCTCTCATACACACCCTTATCCGCCCTGCGATATGCCTGATAGAAATCCAGCCCCTCCTCATACAGGACCGCTCCCAGGCTGACACTGATTTCCTCCCGGATCGGTTCGATCCGAATGGACGCGATTTCCCGCAAAAGGGCTCCGATGACCTCGCAGCCTCTTTGCTGATCCTCCACTCCCGCAAAATACGCCGCAAATTCATCGCCGCCGAGACGCATGATCACATCGTGCTCCGTCTTCACCTTCTGCATCGCTGCGGCAATGGCGATCAGAACCTGATCTCCCGCGCCATGCCCATAGACATCATTGATCCGTTTGAATTTATCCACATCAAACAGAATGAACATACCCGGCTTCTTCGCTTTCATGGCCGCCTCGATGCATTGCTCCCCATAGCCCCTGTTGGATATTCCGGTCAGCAAATCACTCTGCGCCAGCTGACGAAGCCTGTTTTCCTGCCGTTTTTCCTCATCAATGCATTCAACAACATACAGAACATAGCGGGCCGCTGCCTCCGTATCCGCTCCGATCCGCAGGAACCTTGCCTTGCACCAGCCGTTCATTCGGCCCTCAAAGACCGTCGAAAGAATCCGCTTTCCCTGCATCCTCTCCGGAAGCGTTTCAAGGCACGTGAACTCCAGAATCATTTTCACATGCTCCGGAACAGCAATCCGGCTCATGACATTATTCATCTTGTCCTGCAGTGTTCCCGGGATACCAATCAGCTGATCGATTAAGGGATTGCTCTTGATGGCATACATCTCGTCCTTTTCCAGATCATAAGCAAAAATCGAGATATAAACCTCCGACAATGCATTCAGAACTTCCTTTTCTATTGCTTCCATGACTAACCTCCTGCGCAGGACTGCCATTAATTTCCCGGTGGTGCTAAACAATTACATTTGTTGTACAATTAAAAATGGCTGTTTTGGTGGTTATTATACCGCTTGCCAAACCGTTAATCCAGAAAAAGAGAGGTTGATGCATCATGGCTGTTATTTCATATGAGATAAACGAAAAGAACTACTACCCGGAATCGGCGGAGGGAATGCATGTGCTGTATGCGGACCGGACCGACAGCTACCGGGCAACCATTCGGGAAATTGAGTATATTCAGCGTCACAGGCCTTTACATCTCTATCTGATGAGCCTGATTTCTGTGGAGCCAGGGAAAAAATATCCATTGATCATGTACTGCCAGGGTTCGGGCTACCGAAAGCAGGATGTACTGCGGCCGCTGCCGCAGCTGGCTGAATTGGTTCATAAGGGATACTTTGTAGCCTCGGTGGAATATCGCTACACAGATGAGGGCGGCCTGTTCCCCGCACAGGTACAGGATTTCCGGGCAGCTGTGCGTTATCTTCGGCTGCATGCAGATGAGCTTAACATTGATCCGGACAGAATCGCCTTCTGGGGAGACTCCTCCGGCGGACACACCATCGCATTGGCTGCACTGGGCAATGATCCGTCCTTTGATGCTGATGATTTTAATGAAGTATCCGCCGCAGCAAAGTGCTGTGTGGATTTTTACGGTGTATCGGAAATGGAAGGTATGAAGGAAACGCTGACGCCGGAGCTTATAAAATACTTTGACGGAGATCCCATGCAGAAGCTGTTCGGCGGTCCGCTCAATGAGCACATGGACGCCGTCGAAAAGGCAAATGTCATGCATTACATTCGCCCCGGTAAAAAAACGCCTCCGTTCCTGCTCATTCATGGTGACGAGGATGAAAAAGTACCGTTTACGCAGAGCCTGCATCTATATCAGACGTTGCGGAAAAACAGCTGTCGGGCGGAGCTTTACAAGGTACGAGGCGCAGGCCACGGAAACCGTGTCTGGACCAAGGACACAATGAAGATTGCAGAGAATTTTTTGAGAGCATACCTGTAAGAATTGCGAAAGCGGCGACCTTTGCATCAGGCAAAGGTCGCCGCGATCCGAGTATCATCTAACCATCAAAGCACCATGATCAGGGTTCCGGCACCGATCAAAACGCACCCGATC